>CANQIL010000007.1 GCA_947624045.1 uncultured Bacilli bacterium | reverse complement strand
TACTTTTTTTAAAAAGAAAAGCCTAATTTCAACAAAAATTAAACTTTTTTCATTTTATGAAGTGCGAAACTCGGGTTTTGTACAAAAAAAGTATGAAACAGTACTTGCTAAAAGTGTGTTTTTATGTTATTATGTATTTGTCAAGGAAACTTGCATAAAATAAAAAAGGAATACCTAATTTTGATGAGTTAGGTACTATTCCATATTTTGGTTAGTTAGTACCGACTTATGCAGTTGGTACTATTTTTATTAACATAATTAAAATTATGGTAATAAGGAGAATTATGATAACATAGAGATATTTCTCTTGTTTTCTCATAAACATCACCTCCTTCAATTTTTAAGATTAAAGGAGAATAGTACCTAAACTAATTAAGCATTCCTAAAATAATTATATCAAATATTTTGTTGCTTGTGCAATATATTTTGTACAAAAAAGTATGAAACAGTACTTGCTAAAAGTACGTTTTTATGTTATTATGTATTTGTCAAGGAAACTTGCATAAAAATACCTAATTTTGATGAGTTAGGTACTATTCCAAAAAATATGGTGTTAGTACCGGCTTACGCAGTTGGTACTATTTTATAAAAAATCAAAAAAATTAAGTACGGTAGCGACTATCGGAAATTGGTCTCTGGAGGGTAGAACTATCCAATGAAAGAGAAAAAGCAAACCGTGAGGTTTGTTATGATTTATTTATAAATCATATTGTTCTTAAGATGATTATAATCACAATAATAAGCAATATTATGATTAAACAAAGATAATTTTCCTGTTTTCTCATAAACATCACATCATTCAATTTTTAAGATTAAAGGAGAACAGTAGCTAAACTAATTAAGTATTCCTAAAATAATTATGTCAAATATTTTGTTATTTGCGCAATATATTTTATACAAAAAGTATAAAATGTACTTGATAAAAATGCGTTTTTATGTTATTATGTATTTGTCAAGGAAACTTGCATAAAATAAAAAAAGGAACATTCAATTTTTGCGTATTGGGTGTTGCCGGTATATTGACACCACCTAACTCACTTTTGATTTAGGTGATTTTTTCTTTTAAAGTTTAGATAAAAGAATAATAATTATAATTAGCAAAATTAAAATTAATAAATCTTTTTTAACCATAATTATCGCCTCACTTTCTTTTGAAAAGTTTGGCAATCACCCAACTATTGAAAGTTCCTAAAAAAATTATATCAAATGTGCATTTGTTATGCAACATTTTTTGTACTTTTTTTTAAAATATACTTGCTAAAAGTGCGTTTTTATGTTATTATGTATTTGTCAAGGAAACTTGCATAAAATAAAAAAGGAACATTCAATTTTTGTACGTTGGGTGTTGCCTATTAAAAAGGGTTTCACCTAACTAAGTTAGGTGATTTTTTCTTTTAAAGTTTAGATAAAAGAATAATAATTATAATTAGCAGAATTAAAATTAATAAATCTTTTTTAACCATAATTATCGCCTCACTTTCTTGTGAAAAGTTTGGCAATCACCCAACTATTGAAAGTTCCTAATAAAATTATATCAAATATGTAATTTTTGTGCAACATTTTTTGTACTAAAAATACATTAATTAAAGAGTGACCTAAAAATCACTCTTTAATTGTATTATTTAATATGTAAAGTAACTTCATGAGTCCTGTTATCATTGACTAAATCTATTGTATTACTAATCTGTTTTTTACCATCAATTTTTAACTCATCTTTTTTAGCTTTAATTACTTCAATATTATAAGTAGTATCTTCATAATGATAAACCATTTTAAAGCCATCCCAAGAAATAGGCATACGTGGGTCTAATTTTAACTTATCACCCTTTTTCTTCAAACCTAATATTTCTGTAATAGCGACACGGTAAAACCAACCAGCCGAACCTGTATACCAAGTCCAACCACCACGACCAGCAAAATCTTTAGCCGAATAAATATCCGCAGCTATAACATAAGGTTCAACTTTATAATTATCAGCCTTTTTAGTCGTAGAACGCTCAATTGGATTTATCATTTGAAAATAACGATAAGCTCTATCATGATAACCTGTTTTTATCAAAGCCATTAAATACCAAGCCACCGCATGAGTATATTGACCACCATTTTCACGAATACCTTTATGATAATCCATAATATAACCAGGATTATTCAAAGACTTCTCAAAAGCCGGTGTTAAAAGTTTAATAATACCCAAATTCTCATCAACTAATTGTTCTTGAACACTAGTAATAACACTTTGAATTCTATCCTTTGGTGCTACACCACTTAAAATAGAGAAGCTTTGTGAAATTAAATCTATTTTACACTCATTATTTTCATGACTTCCTAATTTATCACCATTATCATAGAAAGCTCTTAAATAATAATTACCATCCCAAGCTTTCTTATTCAAGTTTTGGGCTAGTTTTTCATTAAATTCAACATACTTAGATACTTTTACTTTAGTGTGTTTCTTCAAAACTTTAATAAAATTATCCAAACAATTATACAAGAAGAAACCTAACCAAACACTTTCACCTTTACCTTTAATACCTACTCTATTCATTCCATCATTCCAATCACCTCCACCCATAAGAGGTAGTTTGTGATTACCCAAGGAATTAATAGCTATATCAATTGCTTTAAGGCAATGAGCTAATAAAGTATCAGACTCTTCTAAATAATTAAAGACAATTCCTTTTTCAGCTTCATAGTCACTAAGCTTTTCACCAGTTATATATGGAACTTCTTCATCTAATATTTTATAATCCCCCGTTACTTCAATGTAATAACACGTTGCATAAACTAGCCACAAGTAATCATCTTTAAACTTACTACGTAAACCAAAATGATTTTTCTCATGCCACCAATGAAGAACATCTCCTTCAATAAACTGATGTTTAGCATTTATTAAGATTTGCTCTCGTGTATAATCTGGCTTTATAAAAGCAATATTCATACTATCTTGTAACTGGTCTCTATAACCAAAAGCTCCACTTACTTGATAATAACCAGCTCGAGCTAGAATTCTAGAAGATATAGTTTGATATAAGTACCAACCATTCACAACATAATCAAAGCTTTTATCACTTGTACTTACTTGAACAGTATTAAACATATTTATCCAGTTATCTTTAACTAATTTTAATTCTTTCTTAACATTAGCTAAATTAGTATATTTTTCTATTAACTCCAAGTTTTCTTTATCACTCTTACTACAACCAAGTACAAAGATAATACTCTTCTCTTCTTCAGGCTCTAAGTTTACTTCTACAGTAAAGTTTTTAATTAAGGTCCTATCACAAATAGCTGCTACTATTTTTTCACTTGATGACATAAAGACATTTACATCACTATAATTATTAGTATAAACATTACGCAATTTAACATAATTATCATTACCCATAAATTCTGTTAAGATATGTCTTGATGTTTTTTCTTCAAAATTACCAAACGTTGGATTAATCCAAAACTCTATTTCTTCATTTAGCTTTTTCTTATGCTTATTAGTTAAATGCATCAAGTATATTTTAATATTATCATCATAGGCCACAAACTCGGTTATATCTTTTTTCAAATCAGCTGTTTCATTTTCTAAAATACTATAACCAAAGCCATGAATACATTTAGTAGGGTCAAAGATTTTACCATTAAACTTAAAACCTTCACTCTTATCATTAACAACCATTTCATTATTCCAAGAGGTTATTTTAAATTCTGAAGAATTATAAGCATAAGTATAACCACAACCATTATTCGTAACAATTGTTCCAAAGTTTTTATTGGCAATTATATTTACCCAAGGAGCTGGTGTATCTTTATTATAAATAACATATTCTCTACCATTATTTTTAAAGCCACCATAACCATTATCAAAATTTAGTTTCTCCTTTGGAAGTGGTAGAGTCTTTTCCACACTATAAGTAGGATAATCACTAATAGTATTATTCTTTTGTAAGTTTTCCACAGCTTCTTCTAATGTTTCATGATTATCAATTACAAAGCGTAATCTAGGTACCATAGCAAGTAAGCTTTTTTCTTCCTCACTCAACTCTTCATTATTAATAACCGTAATACCACCTGGTGTATGATAGAAACTATTTAAAGTATACATACGATACATTTCATCATCAATTTGCTTCTTTATCATTCTTTGATAACGACCTGTTTCACTATTAATAATAACGATATCTACAAAGATAGAATTATTCTTATAATATTCAAAAGCTTTTAAAATATCCATAACAAAGCCTATATCAGAAATATCTTTTATTTCTACTAAAACAATTGGTCTATCTCCACTAATACTAAATTTCCACAAGCCCTCTTGACTTAAAGCATTTTGTCTTAATAAATCTATACGTTCATTTGTTACTGATATTTTTGTTGTTTGATATAAATAATTTAACATGATATTAAAAGTTCTCATCTTTTCACCAGTTAAATTCATATTCTTAGTATTAATAATATTCATAAGTGGAGCTACTTTAAAGGCTTTTTCTAATTCATAATCATTATTATAAGACTGCAAGATACTATTAATTTGTTCTCTACTTCTACCAAAGCCTACTAGTAAGTAAACAACTTTTTCACTATTCGCATCAATTACTATTTTATTTCGAATAGACATAATTGGGTCTAGATTATCTCCACTATAGTTACTTAATTCTCTATCTAAAGCTATTGCGTTATTTAAATTATTATTACGCCCTATAAAATTACTTCTTTCCGTTTCATAAGAATATTCATAACTAGCATCATCAATAATAAGTCTATTAACCATATAACTATTAATTTTATTATCTTTACGACTCTTTCTTTTTACAATTAAAGCATTATACTTAGTATCATAAAAAGATGTAATAAACATATTATTAAAAGTCTTATGACTAACATCATCCATATTTTCTGAAAGAATTGGCTCAGTATATGTAGTTAATTCTAATTCTTTTTTAACATCTGATGTATTTTTAAAAGTAATTTTTCTAATCTCAGCATGATGCATCCTCGTCACAACAATTTCTGTTTTTGTTGTTATATAACCATCTGTTCTTAAGAATTTTATTTTATCTGATGCAAAGACTACTTCATATTTATCTGGCTTTATATTCATAGGAGCAAAAGTATTACTCCAAATATATTTAGTTTTAGTATCTTTTATAAATAGGAATATTCCATAGTCTAATTCTGTTACTTTACGATATCTATTTAATTGTAATGTTCTATATCTAGAAAAACTATCTCCTCTATCATTCATTAATAAAGCATATTTTTTATTTGATAATACGGATACTTCTGGCATATAAGAAATGTAATTGAAAGCTCTAATATCATTTTCAATTTTTTCTTTATTGTAATCATATTTCTTATAATTAGCCATTTTTAAATCAATAGTTGTCTTAATTTGAACTTTTTCTTTTAGTAAAATATCAAAAGTTCTTACATTAACGTTTTTATGAAAATAATTTTTAATAGCGCATTTTTTCAAGTAGTTTACTAAGCCTAAAAGTATCATTCCTTGGTGATGAGCAAAGTAAGCTTTAACTACTTCTTTATTATCATAGTCATATGACTCATACAAACCATATTTATCATACATTTTTAAATTTTTAAATTTTTCGATATTTGTATAAACATCATTAGGAAATAATTCTAAAGCCATAATAGAAGCATAAGGTGCAAGTACAATACGATTTTCTTTATCTTCTTTAGCTTTTAAGTATGGTGTTGAAAAAGCTTTATATTTATAATTTAGCGAATTATCTAACTCAGCATAAGCTGATTCACTAATACCCCAAGGTAGTTTAGTAGATATACTATTAATGTATTCTTTTTGACAAAAAGCCGCAAAGTGATATGATTCATCAAATAAGGTATTAGGATAATTTTTCATAAATAATAAAGGCATATAATATTCAAATGAAGTTCCACTCCATGAAATTAGTCCTTTTCTTTTTTTATAAATTGTTAAAGATTTATCTAATGAAAACCAATGCTTACTAGGAACATCACCTTTTATAATGGATACAAATGATGTAAGACGTGATTCACTAGCAAATTTATTATAATTATATGGAGATAATCTTCCCTCTATTTCATCATATCCAATACTAAAGACATCTTTTTTAGTATAAAGCTTTTTAAAATTAGTATTATTGATTAACTTATCACATATTTTAACTAAGTCATTTTGTAAATTTTCATTTAAAAATTCTCTAACTGTTATTAAGGAAGCAACAAAGTTACCTGAATCAACTGTTGAAACAAAGGCTGGTGGCATAATTTTCTTAGTCTTTATATCATACCAGTTATATAAATGACCATGCCATTTTTCTAAAGATTCAACGGATTCTAAGATATTTTTTATTAATGAGAAAGCTTCTTCTTTATTTATAAGTTCTAACTCAACAGCGGCAACTACACTAGTAAGAGAAAAACCTATCGCTGTTGGTGAGGTACGTAAATCAAGTTTTTGTTCTCTATTTTCTTGATAGTTATCAGGAATTAAATAGTTATATTCAGGCTTTAAATTGTCACTAAAGTAATTCCAAGTTCGCTTAGCTAATTCATTTAAGGTATCTAATTTCTTTTCTTTTAGTTCTGGCTCAGTTGTATCAATTGTTTTACTAATATAACATAAAAGAAATGGAGCTGATAAAAAGATTAAGCCTAATATTATAGCTTCCACATTTTTTAAGTAGATGCCTAAAGCGAATAAGCCAATTGCAAAAATAATATTTATAAGGAAATTCTTTAAGTAATTTTTAAGACTACCATCAATTGTCTTTTCTACTTCTTCAGCTGTTATCCAATTAAGGAGATTTTTATGACTTATAAATAGACGGTATAATGTCCTAAAGAAAGCATCCATATAAAGTTTTGTATAAAATGGAAGTGTTGCTAAAATGATATAGGACCTTAAAACAATACTCTTTCCACCATGATAAAGATTTTTATAATAAACAACTTTTGATTCTTTTTTATTACGATATTTTTTTCCATATAGGAAAAATAGTATTGGTAAAGCTATTTCTAATAAAACAAAAGCTAACCATAAAAATTTATATTTAGAAAAGAAAATTGAGCATAGTAAAGTTATTAATAAGGTTGGTGGTAAAAACATTCTAATTATATTATCAAGTATTTTATATTTACCTAGTAAATTAAGAGGATTTTTTACTTTACGATTATTTTTATTTTTTACTTTAGGAAGTAACCAACCTATTATTTGGGTGTCTCCCCTAGCCCAACGATGATGTCTAGTTATATCTGTTAAAAATTTAGATGGAAAATCATCAATAAGTTCTATATCAGATACATAAGCACAACGTAGGTAATTGCCCTCTAATAAGTCGTGGGACAAAATTAAGTTTTCTGGAAAAGCATTACTTAGTACTTTATCAAAAACTTCCAAATCATAAATTCCCTTACCTACAAAGCTACCTTCATTAAAAGCATCTTGATAAACATTAGGTACAATAACGGAGTATGTATCAAATCCACCTATTCCAGCAAAAACTTGACTATATAAACTTCTATTAGTAGCTTCAATATCAACACTAACCCGAGGTTGCATAATACCATAACCACTAACTACTTTATTTAGCTTTTTATTTAAAACTGGTCTATTTAAAGGATGAGCCATAGCTCCTACTAAATTTAAAGCTGTATTTAAAACCAATCTAGTATCGGTATCAAGAGTTATTACGTATTTTATTTCTAAGTTATTATGATGAAGCATATTAACATTAAAGTACTTAGTCTCATCAACATACTCTCCTAAAAGTATTTTATTAAAGTGTAATAAGGCTCCTCTTTTTCTTTCATATCCTAAGAAGCTACCCTCTTTTTCATTCCAAACTCTCTTACGATATAAGAAGTAGAATAAATCTTTATTATATTTTTTATTAAGCTCTTCAGCATACTTTTGACCATAATTTCCTAAATCTTCATCATACTCTTCAATCTGTTTATCACTAGCTTTAACATCACCTAATAAAGAAAAGTATAAATTATCACTTTTATTTATTAAATAAAATGTTTCTAATGTATCAAACATCTCTTTTATTTTTTCTTTAGTACTAACAATTGTTGGTATTACTACCATAGTACGAGCTTCTTCTGGTATTCCTTTAGAATAATCTAGTTTTGCTAAAGGCTTAGTAGGTACAAATTTAATAATAATTTGATTAATAATTTGATTTAATAATTGATTAACTGGTACAAGTAAAATCAAAAAGCCTAGTATAGATAATTTAATGAAATATCTAGATAATAAATAAGATATTAGTATAGTTAAGAAAAAATTAATACATACATAAAAAATAGTATTAAATGTTTTATTTTGCTTTTTAAATAGAGAAAACCCTATATGATAATCTTCTTTATCTTTATTTTTCTCATATAACTTTTCTAAGTATTTAAGTTCACTCAAATGATTTCTCTTTGCTAGTTTTATTAACTGTTTACGATACAAATCTTTAGAATCATCAGTCATTTGAGCATATACTTCATCTTCTAAAAGTAATTTTTCTACTTTAGATATTTTTTCAAACATATCTTCATCAGAATATTCAAATATCTCTTTCAAATCTCCAAAGATATTTGATATTAAAATATCGTTATCTATCTTTTTTTGATATTCATCATTAATCAAGTCTTTTAAAGATATATTTTTACTTTCTAATGTTTCATTTAATTCTTTAAAGATAGTATTTCTATTTTCTTCTTGATTAAGCTGATTATTTAGTTCAAATATAAGATAGTTATTATTTATATCTTGATAATTACTTATATTAAAATCTTTTAATTCTAAAACTTCATGTGGATTATTTTTAATTATTTTACTAATATTATCTTTTATAGTTAATTTATTTTGCTCTTCAATACATAAGTGTCTAAGTCTTTCTGTATATATAAAGATTAGTACAGTTTTAATAACACTTATTTCTTTATAGGTAAATGTTGTTTTATTAGTCTTTTGATATTTTTTTAATTCATTAATTAAACTTTTATAATTAATATTATAATTATATTTTATAACTATATTTTTTAAGCAATCATATAGTTTATTAAGTGATTTTTTAGCTTTTTTTATTTGTTTTTTACTACTAGTAATATTTGTCTTATGTTCAACTAAAAGATAAAAGTTATCAATTAACCATTCATTAGTTATTCCTACATACTCTAGTTTTTTAGTTCTTTCAACTAAATTATTATAGTAAGAATTTATATAATTAAAATCATCATAAAAATTTTTTAATAATTTTAGCATAATAAACAACTCCTAAATAAAGTATACCATATATTTTAAAAGATTTTTCTTAAAATTTCAATTAATAATGATTGACATCTATTTTATTTTAGTGTTATAGTATAAATGCAGTAAGCAATTGGAGTAGTACTCAAGAGGCTGAAGAGGCGCCCCTGCTAAGGGTGTAGGTCGGGCAACTGGCGCGAGAGTTCAAATCTCTCCTACTCCGCCATTAAAAAATTAGTTCCCCCCAAGGGAACTTTTATTATGAAAAAATATCCACAGTTTTTGTGGATATTTTTAATTTAAGTCAGCTAATTCTTCGCTAGTTCTAGCATCATACTTTTCAGTTTCAGCTTCTTGATATTCTTTTTCCTCATCATCATCGTCATCATCAAGAAAAGCTACTGGTATTTTATTATCATCATACTCTAAATCTAATGTGTCTTCACCTGACCAGTCTTCTGTTTCTATTTCATCAGACTCTTCGTCTTCCTTATTTTCTTTTCTATCAAGATAAGCTTTAGCTCCTATTCCAGCTGCGGCAGCAGCACTTAAACCAGCTATTACAGGAATAATCGTACCTTTACCTTTAGATGTAGGAGTTTCTATTGGTTCTTCTGATGTTGGTATCTTTGTATAATTATTTTTAATTACTTCATTTACTGAAGTTTGTGGATCTTCTAATATTTCAATTGGTGTTTCCGTATTACTAGTAGTATCCGTAGCCCCATTACCAACTGTTTCTGCACTAGATGTATATCCTGTATTACTACTATAACCACCACCAGTATGATAATTTTCACTTCCTGAACTACTTGTTCCACTCTGATTTACTGGTGTACTTGGCTTAGAAGCATTACCTGAATTAGTATTAGTATTAGTATTAGTGTTACTATTACTATTACCATTACTATTATTAGTAGTATTATCAGTACTTGGTGTTTGTGTTGAAGGAGTTTCCTTTGTAGGTTCACTTGAAGAATTTCCATCAGTATTATTTTGCTCCTGTTGCTTAGCTTCTTCTGCTTTCCTTCTTTCTTCTTCAGCCTTTATTCGTTCCTCTTCTTCTCTAAGTCTTTGCTCTTCCTCAGCTTCCCTTGCCTTTCTTTCCTCTTCTTGAGCTTTTTCCTCTTCTTCTTTAGCTTTTCTTTCTCTTTCTTTTTGTTCTTTAATTTCTTTTTCTCTCTGTATTTTAGCATCATTACTCGTAATGCCCGTTTTTATATTCTCACCTGAACTACTACTACCACTAGGAAATATACTAGCTACTGCTGGTGCTACTGTTGATACCGTTGCAATACCTCCACCACTATAATCTTCAGGTGCACCATCAGCATCAACCCCAACATACTTATCAACTTTTGAAATTGAACTATCAACAAATTTATTATAATTTTCTAAAGCTTTTCTTACTTTTTTTCCAATTTCATCAAGACCATAGCCATCTACTTTTAAATTTGCCACAAAATCATCTGCCACTACGCTTAACAATTCTGCTTCCAATCCCTTAAATGGATCTATAGCAATATTATCACACTTTAGACCTTCTAAGTATGTTAATGCCTTTTGTAATGCTTGTTTATCTTCAATGTTAAGTTTATTAACCTGCACTTATAGTTTCACCTCCAAAAGTACTAGTACTATAACTACTATCCCAATATTTATCACCTTTTATTTTATCTAACTTTGGACTTAAATAATTAATCATACTTTGATATATGGCATTACTATTTATGTCAGCAGAAGACCAAAAAAATCGAGCTCCTAAGTCATTTTGCTTTGATTTATATTTCTCTAGCTCTGCCGAAACTTTAGTAAACAAATTATATAGTTCATATGCACGTTCCTTTTTTGCTAGCTCTCTTGCTTTAATTTTTAAATTTAAAAGTAATCTTTCAGCAGTTGCATCAGCACGTTTAGCCTCTAAAGAATCCTTATATATAATTTCTTGACCATTTTCTTCAAATAATGCTAATGTACTTGAATAACTAGTAATACCATCAATTTGTGAACCTAATTGCTGAATCATAGAATCACAATAATCTGAAAACATAGCATCTATATCCTCAGGATTTATTAATTCACTAGGTTCCGTTGAATAGGTAATACTTTCCACTCTCATAAAATTTCCTCCTTTTTATCTTTTTAGCGCATTGTAAATAAAAGATTTTTCTTTTATTTACAATACACTAAAAATTAGTGTATTTAAATATTAATATACATCTGCTTCTCTTGCTTCTTTAATAGTAACTTCAACATTTGTAGCTTGTCTTTTAATATCTTGTATAAATCCTGGTAATTCTTTATCTAATTCTTGCCATTTCTCCATAAATTGCGTTGCAGCTGTTCCATCAAATACTCCTTTACCAGTATTTACATTTTCATTAATCAATTGGCTAATACCTTTTAATGCATTTTCTACTGTATCACCTAATTGTCTTATTCTTACAAGTCTTTGTTCTATTTCAGACAAATTTAATGTATTTCCATTCATAATTTTCCTCCCTTTCAATTAGCTAAGACTATTGTTTGTTCTATTTGCAGCACTTTGAAAATCACTTCTTTTTTCTTCAACTTTGTTGCAGAATGCTTTCATATAATCATCACCTTCATTAAGTGATGGTAATTTTTCTTTAAATAGTTGTCTAAATGTTTCATATGTTCCAGTTTCATCACTTGTCCACAAACTACTTAATTCTTCTACAATTTTGTCCATTTCACGGATTCCACCTCTAAAAGCTGCTTCATGTTTACTAGCTTCTAAATATAAGTTTTCCATTTCGGCTAAATTAAATCTTACTACGTCTGCCATTTCGCACCTCCTATTATTTTCTAGAATTTCTATTCTTATCACTAAGAACTTCTATTCTTAATTTAAGACTACATCATTAGTTTTAAAATGTCAAATATATTACACACTTCTTTACAAAATATTTACAAAGCATAAGTAACTATTCATAACTTTAATACCGGCTAAGCTGGTAGATTTTCTCTCAAGCCTTTAAGGCTATCTGCAACTACACGCTTTCAGCGCTCCGTGGTCTGTCACTTGCAGATTAATACTTGCTTCCCGCAAACGGGTCTATTTTCTCTAGTGTTAGCTGTTCTGCATATGTATATGGTCTGGACATACTTCTGCATTTACTATATTTACTCCTTTTCATTTGCATAATTCCCTTAGTATTTGTCCTATCTCTAGTCTATTTTCACTATAGAATACTCTTCTTCTATATTTTGGTGCGAATACTATATGATATTTGCAATTCCATATTGTATATGATAAAGTATGATTGTCATCCGTTGGTTTGCTTTTTTATTACTGATAGACCAAAATTAGTATAGCAAAAGTAGCTTTTATTTTAAAGACTCAACGCTAAAACTCCACCGAACTCCCAGACTATCTGGGAGTTTTCTCTGCACAAAAAGAAATAGCTTTATACTATTTCTAATTTCATTAATAACTACTTAATGTAAATCAGCTAATTCCTCAATATTCTTAGCCCCATACTTTTCTGGGTTTGTTGATTCTTCATCATCGTCATCATCATCAAGAAAAGCTACTGGTATTTTATTATCATCATATTCTAAATCTAATGTATCTTCACCTGACCAGTCTTCTGTTTCAATCCCATCAGATTTTTCATTTTCATTATTTTCTTTTCTGTCAAGATAAGCTTTAGCTCCTATTCCAGCTGCGGCAGCTGCACTTAAGCCAGCTATTACAGGAATAAGTGTACTTTTTCCTTTAGATTTAGAAGACAGAATTGGTTCTTCAGATGTTGGTATTTTCGTATAATTATTTTTAATTATTTCATCTATTGAAGTTGGTGCATCGCCCAATACATCAATTGGCGAGTCTGTGCTATTGGCAGTATCTATAACTGTATCATCAAGAGTTTCTATACTAGATGTATATCCTGAATTACTACTATAGCCACCACCAGTATGGTAATTTTCGCTTCCTGAACTGCCTGTTCCACTCTGATTTACCGGTTTACTTGGCTTAGAAGTATTACCCAAATTATTTTTATTACTATTATTATTAGTATTAGTACTACTACTATTATTGTTATTAGTAGTATTATTACTACTTGTACTTGAAGTTTGTAGTGAAGAAGTTTTATCTACAGTTTCTTTTGAAGTACTTCCACTAGTATTATTTTGTTCTTGTTGCTTAGCTTCTTCTGCTCTTCTTCTTTCTTCGGCTTCAGCTTCAGCATTCTTTCGTTCCGTTTGTTCTCTAAGCTCCTGTTCTTCCTTAGCTTCTCTTTCCTTTTTCGCTTCTTCTTGAAGTCTTTCTTCTTCCTCTCGAGCTTTCCTTTCTTGTTCTTTTTGTTCTGCAATTTCTTTTTCTCTTTGTATTCTAGCATCATTATTCGTAAAGCCCGTTTTTATATCTTCACCTGAACTACTATTACCACCACTAGGAAATATACTACCACCTATAGTGGATACCGTTGCAACACCACCACTATAATCTTCAGGCGCTCCACCAGTATCAGCAGACTTATATGTGTTATAGTCTTTTTCTGCTTCGCTTATCAGTTTACTATATTGCGCATTTGCATCATCAAATATTTTCCATAAGCCTTGAATCTGCACTCCATTTATTGTTGAACCTTCTAAAAAAGAATCATGCTCATCACTAGTTTTCATCAATTCTGATAGCATCTTTACAACAAAATTTTTACTGACACTTACTGCTTCTCTTTTTAATGCTTTTATAGAAGCCTTTATAGCATCCAAATCAATTTCAAAATTTTCATCTTTCATTTAAATTTCATTCCTTCCGTTTAATCAAATACATAAAAAAAATTCTGATAATAAATAGCTTTTTACTTGTCTTTAGTGTTTCAATAAAATTTATTTTTTTTCTATATTAAGTTATTAATTTTAATGACTATCATAATTAAAAAAGTGGCAATTTTTCAAGTTCAGCCTTTACTTTTTCAAGCACACTTTCGTAGTTTGTTTTTAAAGATTTATTTGAATCATATCCTGTATTTATATCAGAAGGACTTACGTTAGCTTCTAAAGCAGCACCTTCAATTATACTGATAGTGCTACTAAGTTCACTAATTTTTTCTTCTAATTTACCTTTTAAAGCCCATAACTCCATTCTTCTTTGAAACATTCCTCTATTACTAACACAATTTTTTAATTTATTTATAACATCAAGAGACCCTTCAAGAACCTTTTTTGTAATTTTTGCTGTTGAATTAAGTTCTGATCTATTTCCATGAACAAAAGCTTCAGGCGATAATCCTCTAGTTAATTCTTTATCAATAATTTTTATACGTTCTTCCAATTGCTCTTTTGTCTTACTAAAATTTTTATCTATATCACTACAAAGTTTTTTATAATCAAGTAAAGATTCTAATGATGTATCTGCAGTTATACTTTCCTTAAATCCCATTTCAAATGCCTCCTTTTTATCTTTTTAGCGCATTGTAAATAAAAGATTTTTCTTTTATTTACAATACACTAAAAATTAGTGTATTTAAATATTAATATACATCTGCTTCTCTTGCTTCTTTAATAGTAACTTCAACATTTGTAGCTTGTCTTTTAATATCTTGTATAAATCCTGGTAATTCTTTATCTAATTCTTGCCATTTCTCCATAAATTGCGTTGCAGCTGTTCCATCAAATACTCCTTTACCAGTATTTACATTTTCATTAATCAATTGGCTAATACCTTTTAATGCATTTTCTACTGTATCACCTAATTGTCTTATTCTTACAAGTCTTTGTTCTATTTCAGACAAATTTAATGTATTTCCATTCATAATTTTCCTCCCTTTCAATTAGCTAAGACTATTGTTTGTTCTATTTGCAGCACTTTGAAAATCACTTCTTTTTTCTTCAACTTTGTTGCAGAATGCTTTCATATAATCATCACCTTCATTAAGTGATGGTAATTTTTCTTTAAATAGTTGTCTAAATGTTTCATATGTTCCAGTTTCATCACTTGTCCACAAACTACTTAATTCTTCTACAATTTTGTCCATTTCACGGATTCCACCTCTAAAAGCTGCTTCATGTTTACTAGCTTCTAAATATAAGTTTTCCATTTCGGCTAAATTAAATCTTACTACGTCTGCCATTTCGCACCTCCTATTATTTTCTAGAATTTCTATTCTTATCACTAAGAACTTCTATTCTTAATTTAAGACTACATCATTAGTTTTAAAATGTCAAATTTATCATCCATTATTTTACAAAACATTTACATTTGAGAACACACTCTTTTACAGTCTATTAAAATTAAAATAATATAAAAAGAGCTACTTTTAAACTTAAAAATAACTCATTTATAAAATCATCCTTATATTTTTCTTATAATATCTTTATTAACTTCATCAAATGTAAGAACTGCAACTTTTAAAGATTTATTCTTTGCTAAATTAAACTGTATATTATTAACCATATCTGTTATGTAATATTCATTGTTTCGGTCAGACTCATCATCAAAATTTTCTCTATTATATCTGATGTAATGAAAACCTAAAACAATAGCATCCGTCGGAGCCGTATGCTCAAAATCTCTTATACCAAAATATTCATACTTTACTTCTGAATTGGGAATTAATAATTTCAACTTAACTTGGTTTAAAAAATTATATAAATCTTCTTTAGCTTGCTTATCATCTTTTAAGCTTTTATTATATAAATCTTCTAAAGTTCTTTTTTCACTATCAAGTAAATTATCATAATGAATATCATTAAGTAGAAAAAAATATTTTGAAGCTAATTCTTTTCCATCTGGATTATAAATATTTTTGTTTCTAATCCCCTTTTTTACTAATTGTTCTTCAACTGTATTTAGTTCAAGTTCATCATAAATTATCTTATTTAAAATAAGTTTTATATCATCTAACATTTTTTACCTCCTAAGAACTTTCTATTTTACTTGAATATAGGCCAAAATTACTTCCTATTAAGTCTTCCATAGGAATGAAATACTTGCTTCCCCAAGAACTTACATATAAGCCATCTTCAGCTACTCCCGTAATTAACATACTGTGTCCTCCACCTTCTTCATCGCCTTCCTCCCAGGAATTAGTTTTTACATTTTTATTCGAGTCATCAACACATATCAGATTTATGACTTTATCATTTGCTGCTTTATAATAAGCAATATCTATTGTAAGAGAATTTCCCTCATCTAATTCATTTTTCATAACTCGATTTAACTCATTAGCATCTTCTTGAGTTTCAATTTTTATATTACCATACCTACTAAGGATTGTGGATGATTTATAATGTAAATTTGGAGATTTACTTTTGAGAAAACTATCAATTACTGAAGCATTTTTAGAAATATAATTAGACATACCGACTTGATTATTAGAATCCAATAATTTTCTACCGAATACATCAACGGTATTAGAAAGATTTAATAATGTGGTGCCATCTATAAATGTTCCACCGTTTTTAGTATCATTTGCATACAAATATAAATCTAAAAGTAAATCCCCTGAATTTAATACTACACCATTATTTGTTTCTTTGTACATTTTATATCCAAATATCTCTTCAAACTTTTCAGGAGCATTTCTAAATTGATAAAATATTTCATTACAAGTTGCTGCATAAGCACAAGCACCAGAATTATTAATACTACTTAATATAACTGAAGCATCTGACTCAGAAAAACCTTTTATCATAAGTTTGTTTTTTAGTTGATTATAATCTTCATTAATAACTTCTTTTATCCATCCAGGTCTAACTTTATTTTCTTGAATCAATTTATTAACTATATAACGAGCCTGACGATAAGTATATTCAATTCCATCATTTATATAAATACACATATTTTCTATAAAACCTTGGTCTACACCATAATTATCAAGTACTTTACTAAATTTTTCAAAAAAGTTATATAGTTCCACATTACTACCTGTTTTATTATTTATATCAAAACTAATTAAGTTTTTACTATCATTTGTACTCTGCTTAGCATTATCCCTTTTCAAATGAGCTTTTGCTCTATTAAAAATGTTTTTGAGTTGTATTACTACACTTTCATTTCCAGTTTCATTATCTTGAATGTCTATTACATTTTCCGAGTTTTTAGACATCTCATTATCTTGAATATCTATTATATCTCCTAAATTTTTAGACATCTCATAATTTTTAACCATACTTTCTATTTCATTCAAACTATATTTTTTTAGAATAGTCCTTGCATTTCCCGAACTTGTAATTATATTATAATTACCATAATATTCGCTGTTGGGGTCTAATATTGCTTTCAATCGCGCTAATGTATTTCCATCTCCATATTTTGTATCATGAAATTCTATGATTGTTTTAAAGTCTTGCGCCATCTCATAATTTTTAACCATGGTTTGTATTTCAGTAAAACTGTACTTTTTTAAAATAGCTCTTGCATTGTCTGATTTTGTAATTACGTTATAATTATTATAATAATCACTATTAGGGTCTAAGAATTTTTTTAATTGCTCTATTGCACTTCCATCTCCATAATTTTTATCGTGAAGTTTTATGATTGTATTTAAGTCTTGCGCCATTTCACTTGGAGTTGCTCCAACGAAGGCAACTCTTCCTGAATTAGCATTTACTTCACTTGAGTCAAATGGAATTAAATCATCAACGTTTACTTCTTCATGATTAGCTTTTTTCTTTAATATTTTGTCAGTCATATCTTTCGCAAATAATATTTTTTCAAATTCTGGATTTATATCGCCGCCATTTTCTTTATTTTTTACATACTCATCTAATTTTAAATTATTGCCATTTTCATCTAATGACTGTTTATAAACTATTAAATCATCTATGACTGAATTTGATAAATCGTTCGCAATTTGTCGCATTTCTACTGTTGATATTGCATAATTTACGGCTGTAGTTCCACCATTTGTTATCATGGCTGTAATTGCTCCATACATTCCACTCTTTAATGATTTCTTAGCGGTTTCTGATACATCAAACTCTTCTTTAAATAGACCTGTTCTCATAAAGGAATCTATCCATTCTTGCGTCCCTTCTTCTATTCCTTCTGATGCCATTCTCTTCGTAAATTCTACCAGAGTCATCTTTACTCCATCATCCATTATCTTACTCAATCCTGGTATTTTTCCTAAATATCTTTCTAAAACTGCTTCGGAAGCTCCTGATAAAACACCATATGCTATGGCTTTTCCTTTGTCTTTTCCTTCTACTAATGCTTGATGATAACTTCCTCCACCTGCTGATGCACCCATTAATGCAGTTCCTGCTACTGGTGACAATAAAATTCCTATTGCCATAGAAGGAGCCATATTTCCTATACTTTGACTTATTTGATAATTATCATCTAAAAGATTAAGAGGATTACTTTGTTGAGAGGATTCTTCATCACTAGTTTGAATTTTCCCTGCCTGTAATGCCTGTAATATGTACATTGTTTCATATTCATTTACACTATATACATGGTCATCTTTACTTCCTAAGCCAACACAAGATAATACTAAATCTCCAAAATTTATCATTCCTTCTCCAAATTGTTCTACTCCATCTCCTAGACCTTTTCCTGTTACTTTTAGATGATTAAGTATATCTATACTGTTATATTCCCCATTTTCATTTTTGGATAAACTATCTAAAAATTGTTCTGCTTGTTTTGAACCAGCATAAGCATTTAAATCTGCTTTCGTATCTATAAGATATTGTTTTGCTAAATCTGGATTTTCGTAATATAAATACTCATATATTTTACCGGCACTTTCATCTTCTTCACTATATCCGACCAAACTTTCTAATAGCTCTCTATCTTCTACAGAAATTTCATAATCTGGATAAGCATCTGCCGTTTGTTTTACAAATTCAAGTGGACTTAGTTTTCCACCATTTTCTTTGTATGTATTATAATCAACACATTTCCAACCATACCGATTTTGTTTAATACTTTTATTGGCTATATCTTTTTCTAATGTTTCTACTTTTATTTCTTTATCAGCTAATGATTCACCTAATAAATTATATTTTGCAGTTTTTTTCAACTGTTTTGTTTGATATAATGCTGCTGAAAAGGTTGCTAAATCTTTTTTCCAAGCATTTAGCGTATCCGTATATTCTTCATAACTTTCAAGTCCAGTTCCTTTTTTTACTTCTTCATCAAGCATTATCTTTTGTTCTTTAGCATTCTCAATTGCTTTTTGATATTCACTATCTTTTTCTTGTATTAATTTAAAGATATCTCCTATTGGCATATACATTAATTCTTCCGGACTTACACCTAATTCTTTTGCTTTTTCATCGCTACAATATATTTGATACTGTGCAGCCTTTTCATTAATCCAATAAGAATCTATACTCTGCAATGTATTTTGATATTCTTCATACAATTGCTTATAGTATAAGCCATTTACATTCAATGATTCATAATCTTTTATCTTTTGTTGCAACATTTCGATTATTTCTTCATAGTTATCTATATTTTGGTCTAACTCTTCTAAATATAATTTTTCACTTTCGCCTAAATAATCCTCTACAGTTATATTAACTTTCTCCATATCAAGAGTATCACTAATATTACCTAAAGTATCAGTAGCTTTTGAAGTATTAGAAACGCTCTTCATTGTTATATCAGTCTTTGATTCTGTACTTGAAGTATCTTTATCATTAGTAGTAGAAAAATTAGTTTTATTACCAGCTGATGCCATTTCCCCATTACCCATTTTAATATTTCCTTGTGAACTTCCGCTAGTATTTTGAGTATCAGTAGAGCTTGAATTATGGGACATCTCACTACTAGATGTACTTGCTCCTAATGTAGTATTTCCTGTTTGCCCATTTTTTGATGAAACTGTGTTGTTTGTTTCATTAGTTGATAAATCAATGCTGCTTTGATTATTTGTACTATTACTAGAACTTGAATTAGTGTTAGTAGTTGCTGCTTCAGTAATGTCAATATTACTATCAACATTATTTGTCTTAGCTGTATTTTCTGTAGTAGCAATATTATTGTTATTTTTATCTAAAGAAAAATCTATAGAAGCTCTACTATCCGAATTATTAGAGCCACTATTTCCAAATTCTTCCGAATCTAAATCTAAAGTTTCCACCTCAACATTATTTGAATTATTTGACTCTGTACTAGTATAAGGAGAATTTTTAGATTTTACATCAAAATCTTCAGATATATTACTAGTTTTTGAAGAATAATCAAAATTTGAGGTATCTAAACGTTTATCAAAATTAAGATTAAAATTAAAATCTATTCCCATTATACTCAACCCTTCTTATAAATGATTCAATTTAGAACTTATACTTATAATAGAATTATCAATTTCTTGTAATACATCTTCTAAAATATTTCCTACTTTATCTATTTCTTTTTTATTTAAACCGGTATTATCAATATTAATATTTTTCTGAATTATTTTATCTAATTTTTTAATATTAACATTTAAATTTTCTATTTTATTTTTTATTACTTTTAAACTATCAAATATATTTTCATACTTAATTAATTCGAAATCATCCATATACACTCCATTAAGTTATTGATTTTTGTTTAATTTTCTCACTTATTATATTATATTTTACTATTACTTTTGAAAGTATTTCAATATATTTTTTTCTTTTTTGTTCTAATTTTTCCGTATTCATTCTAATTTCATCTATTTGTTTTGATATAAGTGTCTGATTAGTAGAATTATAATAGTTACTAAATTTTTGCAATTCTTGACAAATTTTATTTAATTTTTCTTTTTCTTCATTAGCATAGTATTCTATAAATTTTATGTTTTTGGAAAGATAATCCTCATTAATAAATCCATCATTCATTAAGTTTCACCTCAAAGTAATTCATAATCAAACTCTTTTATATCAAATTTTTCCAACTTCTGTGTTCTTTTTAGAACTTCTTTTTCTATTTTTTCTATTTTTGTATAAGTTTTAAGAGTATTATTTTTAATTTCTAAGCAAATTTGACGTACCTCGACTATTTTTTGTTTTTGCTTTAGTATATTATCTTTTTCACTATAATTAAAACTAACATCTATTTGATTAAACTCATTTAATATCGTATTTATTTGCGATATACAAGTTTCAATACTAAAAATAACACTATTTTTCTTTTCTAAATTACAGCTAATTTTTTTGCCTAATTGACTATAACTATTATAAATAAAATCAAATAACTCTTTATTTTCTTTAATATATAGCAAAAATAATGCTGATTCTATTTTATCATCATATATTTTTTCATTAAAGACTAAAGAGTTACCATCATTCCAATTAACTGAACTATCTTTCAATTGATTAAAAATATTCAATTGTACATCCTCATATTCGCTAATTAAATCATTAAGTTTATTAATCTCACTATTTATCTCTGTTAAATTAATTAACATGTTATCTCCTTTTTACAAATATATAGCAACATAAAAAATGTTGCCATATATTCAGAAAAAGATTTCTGAATATTATTGTCCAGTAGAAGTATCACCAGTTGATACTTGTTGAGTTGCATTATTTGCACTAGTAGAAATTGTTTCTGCAGTACTTTCATGTTCTTGAGCATATGCATTGATTAGTCCTACTAAACTGTCTTCTCCATCAGTTAAAAAGCTAAATATTTCATGCACTGATTCAGATACAGCAGTAAGTAAGCTTTCAACAGCATCTGCTTGTCCAGCACCAATAAATGCTGTAGAAGCACTTAAATCTGATGCCAAAGCAGCCATTTCAGTCTTAATCTTATCTTCTATTTGCTCTAACTCACCGGCTTTTGCTCTTGCTAATTCAACATTCATATCGATACTACCAACAGCATTTTTCTCTTTTATATCAGTAATTGGAACATCAATAGATACTTCACTAACCGTTTGAACTTCTGGTTTAGGTCCACCTGTTCCTTCTGCCCAAGTATCACCCGCTTTCTGGATAAAATCTCTATACGCATCGAAAGCGGTTTGAACATCTTTTCCACATTTTGCACAAGTAGTTTGAAAATTAGTAAAAAGCTTTATAGCTTCTGGTGAATACCAAATTGTTGACATAGGTTTAACAATGTCGACTTCTAAAATTTCTGCAATTTTTTCACCAGCACTTTGAGCAATGCTATCAATAGTCACACCTAAAGCTTCTATTTCACCTGGATTATAACCTATCATAATTTTACACCTCCTTACATATTTTGTAAACTTTATCGTTTACTTAATATTATTTTACTATATATATACACACATGCAAAGTTTTTTTGAAACTATTGACACATTTTTACATCAAAAAAATTTTAAAAAATTTCTAAGAACAAAAAAGTTGTTTTAAAAAATTAACTTCTAAACAACTTCTTTTTATAAAATTATGCATCTACTGATAAAAGTATTAACTCAGTTGAATTTCTTATATCTGTATCAATCACAATAGAGTTATTATCATACACTTTACCATTTATCTTATTCATCAAAACATAATTTTTATTTTTTTCAAGTGCACCAAAAGATAAATCACTAACAGATTTAATAATAAGTTTTTTTATTTTCCATACCAATTCATTAACTGGTACAAAAACATCAAAAGTGCTATCCAACTCAGGAACAAATAATTTTATTAAAACCTTATTCTCCATCATCATCATCCTCTTTATTTTTTAATAACTCATTAAATTCTAACACTTTCATTAATTCAGCACTACTTTCCTTAACACAGAATCCATAGTTATTAGGATATACTAAATTCATTTCTTTTGATACTCTACCTATTCTTAATACTTGCTGTTCTCCAAAACCTTTTCCTATCCATATTCCATCAGTATTATTTTTTATTTTTGTATACCAAGTATCATATTCTAATGATTTAAATCCTTTAGCACTATCACATAATATTAATTTACCATTTTCACTAGATTTTACCGCGTTAAACAATTCCTCTAACTTTTTAACATCTGATTTAGCCTTAACTTTTTCTAGACCATAAAGTACATAAATCAAGTGATAATTACTATACTTTTCATTTTTCTGTATATCTGTTAATTTTTCAAAAACTGTATCAAGATTCTTAGTCAAATAGCTAATTTTATTATTATTTATCACTTTATTTGCTGCTTGAGGTAATGTTTGCATTGGGTCTATAAAGTAAACTATAGAATTCTTAATTCTTAACAAAACTTCAATTAATGAATCCATAAAAGAATTAATATTTGCTAATCTATTAGAAGCAATATTAGTTGCGGCAAAATATGAAAAATCATATTTTACTAGCTTTAATGTATTTTTAGAAATACCTATAGGTACCTTATCAATTTCTATATTTTCTGTTTCCAACAAATCAAATGTTACTTTTTCAGGCAATGTTGGTATTTTTGGTGCCTTACTAGAATCAACAGCCTTAATTTTTTGCACTACATCATTCAAATAATCATTAATATCTGTATCTTCACTTAAAATAGAAGCCGTCTGAAACTCATGAATTCCACCATTTTTTACAATACCTCTTCCTATAGAATTACGTGGCTTTGTTCTGCATCTTTCACCAAATGCCGTAAAATAATCACTTGAGTCTGGTAAATGAAGCGCATATCTATTTGAAAAGCACTGACTAGTTTTTCTACCCAAAATTGAAGGTAAGCCACAACTTATCACTAAATAAATACCATATCTTTCACATTCTCTAGCAATCGTTGCTATATCCTCATAAATAGTATTATATTCTTCTAATAAACCATCATAGTTATTAATTATCAAAAGTATTTGTGGAAGCTTAGTAGTATTTTTGCTATTATAGTTTTCTATTGACCCACCATAATCAATCAATAATTTTTTACGTGTTTTTATCTCTTCATTAATTAATTTAAATAGATTTTTCATCTCTTCATCTTCATTAGCAAAAACAATACCACCAATTTGTGGGAATTTACTAAACATTCTAGTAGACTCAGAACCATAATCTAATATATAAATATTAACTTCTCTTGCTACATAATTTGTACATATTGAATAGATAATTGTATTAATTAATTTTTCTCTTTCAACCTCATCAGTACCAAAAATAGCCGTATTACCATCTTTTGCCAATGAATATAAAAGTAAACCTTGTTCTTGTTTTTCTGGAGCATCATATTCACCAATAATTGCACATACATCGTAATTTTTTTTGCTTACATTGTATTTTATTTTTAAATTATCAACAAGAATTATAGAGTCTATATCATTTAACCATAGTCTTTTTACTCTTTTATTAGTCATATTTGATATTTCTATAATATTGTTCATAATAGCTGATAATTGCTCTCCTTGAGCTTCAATTTTTATATTATTACCTGCTTGAATACTTTTAATAAAATTACCTGAATCATTTATAAAATTAACACTTTTATCAATTTTCTTAACAATTTTTTCTGATGGATAATACTTTGCTCCACACCAAGCCGATTGACCTAAAGCAAAATATTCATCATAACCAACTTGAAGATAAAACCTACCTGTTTGTTTTAAACTAGCTGCTTCTGGTCTTTTAAGCATTTCTTTACTATCAGAGGCATCTTGAACTTTTAAACATACTCTAAATTTTGTATTAGACCAGATTTGGTCATTAACTACACCACTTGGTTTTTGTGTTGCTAAAATAAGATGAACTCCTAAAGAACGTCCAATACGGGCAACACTAATCAAATTATCCATAAAATCAGGTTGTTGACTCTTTAATTCAGCAAATTCATCACATATTATAAATAAATGAGGAATAGCCTCTTTTAATTTTCCTTCTTTGAAAAATTTTTGATATTTATAAATATCTATTGTACTTTCTCCAAGTAAATCTCTTGCTTCATTAAATATTTTCTGTCTTCTTTTTATTTCACTATCAATACTCACTAATGTCCTATCCATTTCAGCTTTATCTAAATTTGTTATAGTACCTGCAAGATGAGGTAGAGAAACTCCAGTTGCTTTATTTTCAAAAGCAAAAGCTAAGCCACCACCTTTATAATCAATAAGTATAAAGGCAACATCATCAGGACTATAATTTATAGCCATTGATAAAATATAAGTAATTATAAACTCTGATTTACCTGAACCAGTCATACCAGCTATCAATCCATGAGGACCATGATACTTTTCATGTAAATCAAGATACATTAAACTTCCTTCTTCATCTACACCAATTTCTGCTTTTAAACTTTGTGTAGAATCATTTGTTTCCCAGCGATTTAAAATATTTAACTGTTCCACTTTTCCGACTCTTTCCATTTCTAAAAAAGTAATAGATTCTGGCAGACCAATATTTCCTTCTTCAAATTCTACAGGAATATTAGAAAGCTTTCTAACAATTTGCATCATATCTACATTGTACTTAATTTCATCATGAAAAGGTATTTGTTTTTGCTGTTCAAAAGAATTTTTTAATATAACTGATACATCATCAGCAAGACTTATAAAATTATTACATTTACTAGGCAATTTACCCATTCTATTTTCTAATATTACAAAACTAAAACCTAAAT
This sequence comes from uncultured Bacilli bacterium, assembly GCA_947624045.1. Lineage (GTDB taxonomy): Bacteria > Bacillota_I > Bacilli_A > RF39 > UBA660 > CANRGD01. The sequence goes on along the minus strand of CANQIL010000007.1, from coordinate 22,627 downwards.
TAGCATCTATTTCTGTTAAAGCCTTTATAACTGATAATCTTTTTATTTGTGAATAATCATCACTTATTATTATATAGTAAGGCTTAAATAATTTAGAACCATTCTCTTGTAATAATTGTATTCTTCTTTGAATTTCAACATTTAAATAATCATTTATGTTTTTGGCACTTTCTATATTAGTAGAAAAAAATCTTATGCTTTTATCATTTGAAAAAGAATGATTCAAATATTTTATATAATCCCAATGTTCTTTATTTGTATCATTAGTAAATACTACTATTTTTATATCATCATATGTATAAAATGAAATTAATTGTAAGATAATATTGTCAATTAGTCCATGACATCTTACTTTATCTCCCATAATGGCAGTTATTTTTTCATTATATAATGAATATCCAATTGGTACATTATAAATATACTTAAATTTTTCTACCATTTCATCAGCTTTTTTTCGTAAAGCATCTTCTTCCACACTAAATCCTTGCTCTGGATAATTAATTTGCACCTTAAGTAGTTCATTACCCACACCAAGTCTAACATCTAAAAAATCATTTTGATCTATTCTTTTATCCCAAAAATTCATTTTACCAGAGCCAATAATTTGTAAACATTCATCAATTGTTTTTAAGTTTTCTGTTAAAATTTCTTTTTGTAGAGTGCCCTCTTGCATTAATTCATCTTTTTTCGTTTTGAGATAATCACTATACTTTTCAATTAATTCTTTATCTCTTTGTTTTTTTATTTTTTTATTAAATATTTTAGTTAAAGTTGGCCATAGCATCATCGAAATTAACATAGCACAAGAAGTAACTAATTGTGGCCACATTTTTTCCAAGTCTGCTTCACCTGATACAAGTTTAGTAATATTATTTACTAGCATTACACCTGAGATTATTCCCATTGTAAACATTGGACCAACTGTAAGTATCATAGGAAGTTTTTGTTCATCCCTACTTTGTGGTGGTGGACTCAAATTAATTTCTTTTTCCTTTATTTGTCTTCTTACTCTTGGTGATTTAAAAAAATAATCATCCTTTGTATATAAATCTTTTTCTTGAACTTCTAAATCTTTTTCACTCTCATTAATTGGAATTTTTAAAGGACTTAATCCCGTAGAAGCAAGATTAATTTTTACAGAAGAATTAGGATTATTAATAAGAATAATATTATTTAACAAAATTATTCTTAATCCATAAATATTTATTTGATCACCATTTTTTAAAAGATTTGTCTGCTTTGGTAATACTTTATTATTAACATAAATAGGTACTGAATCACTACTTAGATAAAATTCATTATCCATAACATATATTTTAGCTAATTGTTGTACTTTAAAAAAACTAGGTAAAAAATTAAGATTACAGTGAGAACTATTACCTATTAAAAGTTCTGTTTTATTACTATATGAAAAAGAAGAAAAAGTATCATCAAAAAGTGCCACAGCATAAATTAAATAAGTAGCATTCTTTTTTCTTAACCAATAATATGTATTTTCTTTTAATGGGACTCTACTAACAAAAGAATCGTTATATATAATATTAACATCCAAAGTAGAATAAATTGTCCATTCATTATTAACAGCTTCTATATTAATTAATTTTGCTTCTTCTTTAGGATTTTCATCAAAGCTAAAGCTTCCTGATACTTTCAAAGGAATTGAAAATGTTAATATTCTATCTTGTAAAAATAAATATATTTTCATAGTATCACTGCCCCACAAATTCATCTTTAGTCTTTTAAATTATAATATCATTTTAAAGCAAACTAGTCAATAATGATATTATGTCAAAATAAATTGGTACACTGCCCTATGTTAGATTTTTACAAAATAAAAACCGTCAACACAGAAACGGTAACGGTACGTTTTACTTATTGGTGACGAGTACGGAATTCGAATCCGTGAATGCTGCCGTGAAAGGGCAGTGTGTTAAGCCGCTTCACCAACTCGCCATATGGCGCCCCAACTAGGACTTGAACCTAGGACCCCTTGATTAACAGTCAAGTGCTCTAACCAGCTGAGCTATTGAGGCATTTAATGGTGGACCTGACAGGACTTGAACCTGTGACCCCACGCTTATCAAGCGTGTGCTCTAACCAACTGAGCTACAGGTCCATTAACAACTGACTTTTTTATTTTACTATATTTTATTCACATTTGCAAGCAAAAATTAATTTTTTTCTCAAGTTGCAATACTAGAATACTATATAATTTATATATAAGTCAATACTTTTTTCAACAAATTTCAAAAATATACTTGTTTAAGTGATTAAATAATGTTATACTACAAGAGAACTTTTGAAAAAGAGGTTCAATGGGCTGTTAGCTCAGTTGGTAGAGCAACTGACTCTTAATCAGTGGGTCTAGGGTTCGAATCCCTAACAGCCCACCATATTGATAAAAAACTCGGACTTTTTAAATTATTTGATTAGTTCGAGTTTTAATATTCAATAATTTATTGATAAAACGATTTTAGTAAGGCATTTTAAGAATTGGTGATAATGACTATTATCATTAACTGACTTAGCAAAATATTCCAATCCTGAAAATCCTGCTAATGTTATAATACATTGAAAGGAACGTTTGACTATATAGGATTGATTATGGGAACAATTGAATAATGAAAATTTTAATTTCACGGAATTTCGTGAAATTAAAAATAATGAAGTTAGATATTCATCATTCACTTTAAGTCCTAAAAGATGGATTGAAAGGGCAAACGTCATAGGAATATATTCTAAAGGTGAAAATATAGTATAGGAACATTTGAAACTAAACGAATATTTGAATATTTTAATATACTTGCTAAAAGTACGTTTTTATGTTATTATGTATTTGTCAAGGAAACTTGCATAAAATAAAAAAGGAATACTTAACATTGCTAGGTTGAGTACTTACCAATTAATTAGTTTGCACTTAATACTAGATTGAGTGCCTTTTTTCATTATACTTTATTTATATAAATAAATTATCAGTAAAATGATGATAACGATTAGTGAAAAAATTAAAAAGTCTTTCTTAGTCATCTCATCACCTCCTCTTGGAGGTAAGCACTACAACTGTTAAATATTCCTAAAATAAATATATCAAATATATATTTTTTATGCAATACTTTTTGTACTAAAATTGCAACATTACAAAAGCGTATTAATAATAATTAATCACTTTTATTAAATTTATAAAACTTGCTTGATAAAATCGTGTTTTTAAGTTACTTATTATAAAATTTTTTGCAATATTTTTTATACAAAAAGTACTTGCTAATTATGCATTTTTATGTTATTGTAAATATAGCAAGGATGCCTTGCATAAAATAAAAAAGGAATACTTAGGTTGCCCTTAATCTTAGATTGAGGGCTTTTTCATTAACATTAAATTATTTATATAATCTAATTATCAGTATTTGTACAATACATTTTATTAAAATGATTAAACAAAGATATTTTTTTAATGAGTACCACTAAGTAGGTATTTCTTTTTTTTATAGCAGAAAAAAAAGAAAGCTATCTTAACTTTCCTTTCATTCCCTTTGCTCCACCTAAAGAAGCAAATCCTTTTAAAATATTAGTTTCAAAAGAGTGAGTTTTACTTATTCTTTTTTTATAGTCCTTTATTCCGATACTAATCATATCATCTAATACTTGAGAAAAATTAATATCTTTAGCATCCCATAAATAGAAAGCAAGACTTCCTGGTATAGAATTAATTTCATTAATATATACCTTTTTAGCTTTATCATCTATTAAAAAGTCAATTCTAGCATTACCCGAACTACCCAAAGCCTTAAAAGCTTTAACCGCAATTTCCTCTACCTCTTTACGTAACTTACTATCTAGATTAGCAGGAATCTTTCTATTAGTAGAAGCCATACCTTTAGAAGACTTTACGGGCATTTTGCCTTTTATTTTACCCCTACCATCACCAATATATTTATCTTCATAAGTTAAAAATTTATTAGCAGATAATACTTCTTCTATTTCACTTACCTTTTGATTTTCATAATTACCCATAACAGCAATATTTACTTCTTTTAAATTATTTACTACTTCTTCTACTACGACTTTATTATCATATTTGATAGCCTCATCAATGCCCTCTAATAATTTCTCTTCATTTTCACAAACTGAAATACCTACACTTGACCCTGTTGTTGCCGGTTTTACAATTACAGGATATTTTAATTTAGAAATCTTCTTTAAGACTTCATCGCTATCTCTTTTATAGTCAACATCATAAAACCAAACATAAGGTGTCATTGGAATTTCCGCGCTTCTCCAAATATCTTTCATTATCGTTTTATCTTGGCCCGCAACAGATGCATAAACATTAGAACCTACATAAGGAATACCAATTGTTTGTAAATATCCTTGCAACACACCATCTTCAACATTAGTACCATGAACAATTGGAAAAGCAATGTCTAACTCCTTAACAATACTTTTGAAAAAGGACTTCTTCTGTAAAACATAGCTACCGTTTTTATAATACAAAACAACATTAACAGCATACTTTTTAATTAATGATAAATCTTGATATACTTCAATATCTCTTAACATATCTCCTGTATACCATTCTCTGTTTTTAGTAATATAGATAGGAATTACTTCATATTTTTCCTGGTCTAATTTATTCATAGCTTGAATTGCTGAAATAATACTAACCTCATGCTCAACACTTTCTCCACCAAAAATTACGCCTACTTTAATTCTCATTTTACTTCACTCTCCTATTCATTATAAGTATCTGGCAAATCATTTTCAAATAAAGCATACACTTCTTTTTTACCAGTTAATGTTCCAATAAAAGAATATGCATCTTTTACATCATTAAATACTACAATTTTTTCTTTATCAAAACCTTTTGATAACAAACCTTGTTTTATAGGCTCCGTTTTCTTCTCACCTATTAGTATAGCATAATCTACTTTGCCAACTTCGGCAATTTGTTCACCAAATGTTTTATTATATAAAAATTCTTTATCACCTAATTCTACCATACCAGGAGTTACCATTACTTTAATTCCCGGCATCATAGACAACACTTTACAAGCATTAAGAGCTCCTACTGGATTAGAATTATATGCATCATCTATCATATAAAAATTACCTAATCTTTTTAATTCAAGTCGATGTTCTACTGGTCTTACACTTTTTACAGCTTGAATTAACTCATCTATTTCAATACCAAACTCTCTACCACAAGCTACGCTTGCTAAAATGTTGTAGATGTTGTGATTTCCTAACAACTTAGTTTCAAAATGATATTTCTTTTTATCATCTTTAAATATTATATCAAAATTAGAGCCTTTATTAGAACACTTAATATTAATAGCTCTTACATCTACATCTTCTCTCTCAATACCTATCCAAATAGTCTTAACTTTATTTTTCAATTTATAATTAACTTGTTTTTCATCATCTCTATTTAAAACTGCAAATCCATCTGGAGGAAGCGATTCAATAAGTTCAAACTTACCTTCAATTATATTTTTTTCACTACCAAATGTTTCTAAATGAGCTGTCCCTATTCTTGTTAATATTCCATATTTAGGCTTAACTAATTTACATAAGTCACTAATCTCACCTTTAACATAAGCTCCCATCTCTGCAATAAAAATATCTGTAAACTTATCTAAATTATTATTAATAGTCATTATTAAACCATAAGGTGTATTCAAATTCTTAGGAGTAGCTAAAGCATTATACTTAACATTTAAAATAGAACTTAGTATATTCTTACTACTAGTCTTACCATAACTTCCCGTAATACCAATTACTTTTAAATTAGACATATTATTTAATTTATCTTGAGCTTTATGTTTATAATTTAAATAAACCATTCTTTCTAAAGGCTTATTTATAAAATTAGCCAGTAATACAACAAAGCTATTTAAATATAACATTATACTTAACACTAATGTCATTATAAAAGTTATCTTATAATTATAAGCATAATAAACTAAAATAATTATCGGTATTAAATAAAGTAAAGTTAAAGTTACTATTAATCTTTTTATTCTAGCTGTTACAACTAAAGGCTTTTTATTTTGATCATTATTAATAATATTAAGCCAATTAATTCCTATTATAAGAAGAATTGCTATTTTTATGATTAATGTTACATAAACTAAATTTTCCATATCAGTAATTAGAAATATTCCAAATACTGATAAAAAGATATTTATAATATCAAAATCTAAAAATTGTTTAGTATTTTTAAATAGCCATTTTACATATCTAGCATTTTCATTATAAAGATTCTGCTGTAACATATGAAGATTTCTTTTAGTTTTAAAGACAACAGCAAAAACAAAAGCAATAATCAATATAAAATAAATCATGTTCCCTCCTATATAAAGTTATCTAATATACTAATAACCCTATTTAAGTTTTCTAAGTAAGCATAATGTGTTCCGGGTAGTGTTATTAAAGCGGCATCAAGCATTATCTTTTCTAATTCCCGTGCTTCTTCAATAGGTGCTTCGGTATCATTATTACCCCATATTAATAGTGTAGGCTCTTCTATTTCTCGTGCATATTTTGATAAGTCTTCATTAACTACTTCTACTAATATTTTACGCATCATTGGACTAGCTGCTTTATAATCTCTTGAGCCTATATATTTTTTCATGAATTCCCCTATTTGGTTCATACCAGGCAATTTTTTAATTCCTTTTAGTATTCTTGTTTGTAAAGGTAGCTTTTCGGATACTCTAATACAAGGACTTCCAAATAAAACAAGTTTTTCAATAGGATTATGAGCTGAATATCTAATCGCCACTCTTCCTCCAAAAGAATGACCTATAACTATTGGCTTTTTTATATTTAAAGCTTTTACAAACGCTTCTAACATATGAGAATAATCGCCTATTTTCCATACTTCTTTGGGCTCATCACTATAACCAAAACCAGGTAAATCTAAAATGGTAACGCGACAGTGGTCTTGTAATCTATCACCAATAGGCTGCATCATTTGAATATTTTGACCCCAACCATGAAGAAGTATTACATCTTTGCCTTTACCATATTGTATGTAATTTATGCCAATATTACCAATGTTTATTCTCATATGCTTCACCACTATGATTATATCACGACTAAGTAAAGAAATAAATAAAATTATTTTTCTAAGGGGAAATTTAATGTTACAATTATATTGGTGATATTATGTACGATGTAGAAAAAATAAAAGATGATTTAAAAAACACTTTATCAGAAAAGCGTTTTAATCATTGCCTATTAGTAGCTTTAGAAGCTAAAAAGTTAGCTCATAAATATAATTATGATGAAGATATAGCTTATGTAACTGGCTTAGTTCATGATTGTGCTAAAGAATTAAGTGATGATAAAGTAATTTTTTACAAAGAAAAATATAATATAGAAAATAATAACCCTAAAACTATTCATGCTGATATAGGTGCCATTATAGCTAAAGAGAAATATAATTTTACTGATGAAATGTGTCAAGCTATTAAAAAGCATACTAAAGGTGGAGAATACATGTCTCTTTTAGATAAAATAATTTTAGTTGCGGATAAGATAGGTAGAGTTAATTTAACTGAACAAGGATTAGAATTAAAAAAGTTAGCTTATAATAACTTAGATTTAGCTTTATTAAAGTATTTACAAAATTTAAAAATAAAATTAGCAAATGAAAATAAACCTATTGATAAGGTTACTTTACAATTAATAGAAAAGTTATCAATCACAAAAACAAACTAGTTTTATAAATTAGTTTGTCTTTTTAATCGCAATTTATAATTAATTATTGCAGCAACCGCCACCGTAATTTCCTCCTCTAGAGCCACCGCCCCAGAATAAGAAGAAAATAATAAATAGAACTATTATAATCCAAATCCAACTATAACCATTTGCGTCATTATTATTTTGATAATTGCCAGGATAATTATAAACTGGATAACCATAAGCATATCCGTACATAGATATAATTCTCCTCTCACTATATTATATTTAGATTGGTTCATTCTTGTTATAATAAAAACCTATTTTATAATAGGTTGGCGCAAATGATTATTAGGAGTTCTCTCTAAGTATGAAACAAAACATTTTATAGTAGGTTTTATATAAATAAATTTTTCATTTATTCCTAAGACTTGTATTTTTTCTATATGTTTTGCATTTATAATTTTTTGATATAAAGAACTTTTCTTTGCTAAAGAAGCTTTTCCTACAAATACTAAACTTTTATTATTCTCTTCAGCCAAATAAACTGATATAACATAATTACTTTCTTTTTCTTTATAACCAATTATATAAAATTCTTCTCTTTTTAGATTTTTTATTTTTAACCAATTAGAACTTCGCTCATTAATTAAATAAGGACTGTCTATTTTTTTCGCAATTACTCCCTCTAAATTTAATTTTCTTATCTCTCTAAATAGCTCTTTTCCATATTCTTTAATATATTTATTTTTAACAAAAACATCTGTATCTTTATATTTATTTAAAATTTCTTTTCTTTTTTCTAAAGGCAACTCTATTAAATTTTTATTTTCATACAAAATATCAAAACATACAAAAGTAACTGGTTTTATTTGACTTTGATACTTTATTTTAGATTGCTCTTTCAAATGAGCTCTCTTAGCTAATTCACTAAAATTAGGTCTTCCATCAAAAAAAGCTACTATCTCTCCATCAAATATCACATCTTTATTAACTATCTTTTTAATACTTTCTAACTCTGGAAATTTATTAGTAACATTTTTTTTATTTCTCGTCTTAACAACAATACTATCTTCATTTACAAATATTAAAGCCCTCTCACCATCAAGCTTTAATTCATAAATATATTCTTTAGAATTAAATGGCTTATCTATTTCTTTTAATAACATAGGTTGAAAGTCTTCTTTAAATAAATCTTTCATTTCTTTTTAAGACTCTTTTCTAAAGCTTCAAATAAATCGCTAACTTCTTCTTTTTGTTTTTTCTTAGGCCTACTTACTTTCTTACCATTTAATTTAGCATTAATAGCTTCTTTAATATTATTTTGATACTCATCTTGATACTTAGTTGGGTCAAATTTAGCTGTTCTTTCTTTTATTAATTTAATTGCTAAGTCTAACTCTTTAGCATTTACTTCAAAATTATTCTCTTCACTAGGAAACATTACTTCTTCATTAAAATATAACGTTGTCATAATAATACCAAATTTCGTAAATCGCAAAATACAATAATAAAACTTACTACCCAAAATAGTCTTCGCTAAAGCAACCTTCTTTTCTTGTTTTAAAGCTTCACAAAATAAATCATAAGCTTTCGTCTTCTTTTCTGTTTTTAAAAGATAACTTTTTTCAAAATAAGCCGGGTCGATTTCATTAATATTAACAAAAGCTATAACTTCTATTTCTTTTTCATTTTCCGGTTTTAAAGCATCTAGCTCTTCTTTAGGAAAAGTTAAGTACTCATCTTTTTCATACTCATATCCTTTAATAATATCATCTTCTTTTACTTCTTTTTTACAATGTTCACAATATTTAACATACTTAATACGATGCATACACTTTTTATGAAGTTGATTAAAAGAAGTATCATTATTTTTAATTAAAGGATTCATAATAATAGGAATATTTACTAAACCAAAAGATATATTACTATGTACATTAGGCATATAATCACCATTTATAGTATGAGTAGTTTTTTTATCTTTAGACATTTTTTTGCTTTTTAATTAAAAACTAGTTATAATATAAAGCCAAGGAGAACTTTATGGATATTGAAAAAATACTAGCTAAAATTAATACAAGTAATGAAATAGATGAATCTAATAAAGAAAAATTAATTAATCTATTAAGTAAAGAGAAAATAGAAAATAGACATAAAATTGTTGAAGCTCTACTTCCTTTTCTAATGAAAAAAGATAAAGAGTTATGTTTTAAGCTTATCTATGATTTAAAAGAGTATGAAGAAAAAACTATTTATTTATTAGAATCCTATTTACAAGAAAAAAGTCTTTCTAAAAAAGAACTACACTATATTATTAATAATCTAACTAATGGGAAAACTCTTCTTTTAAAAAGATTAGAAGAAAGTAACATATCTTCTGAAAATTTATTTGTAATTATGTCATATATTTTAGAAAATCCTGAAAATAATGAAGATTTAATTTCCTTTTTTAAAAATAATAAAAGAATAGATGTAAAATTTGATTTTATGAATTATTGCTCATTTTTAGTACCAGAAAACTTTTCTATTATTTTTCCTAACATTTTAGATGAAATTTATTACATACTAGATGGTAAAAAAGAATACTTTTCTATGGAAAAGCTTTCTAATTTAGCAAGTAATCTTTCTTTAGCACCCGAAAATAAAGAAAATTATGAAGCTTTAAAAAATTTTATTATTAATAAATATCCTAAAAATAACTTAGGTAAAAATTTACTAAATACTAATAATACGGCTTATCTTAAAGAAGACTTAGATGTTCTTTATCAAACTTCTAAGGATGCTAAAGTAGAAATTTATAAAAAATATGAAGCTTTACTTTCTAAAGAAATAATTAGTAATATGCCAAAAAATTATTCTTTATTTAAAAAGACTCCAACCCATTTACAAAGAATTTATACATATGATTTAGATAAAAGTTTAAGTAATTTACTAGATAAGTATTTATCTTTAAGCAAGAATAAAACTGTTAAATATTTATCCAAAGGTACAACCGCCGCTTGTTACTTAGTGGGTGATTACGTTATAAAATTAATTTTAGGTAAGCATTTTAATAAAGGAGCTTGTCCAAGTCTTTATTTAATTAATAAAGCTTATTATGAAGAACTTATTAAAGATGACTTTGGTTATTGTGTTGCTGGATTAGAAATACAAAAATATTTGTCTAAAAGACTTGCTTATTTAGATATCAAAACCTTAAAAGATTATAAGAAGCTTTTAAAAGACGAGGGCTATATAATGCGAGATTCTATTATAGTTCCTAATTTTAGATATCTTGATTCTTATTTAGATGCCGATTGTGATAATCCAGAGATTTTACCTAAATGCTTCAAAAAAAGCCCCTAGTTTGTATTGATAGGGATGCTTTTGAAAAAATAAAGTAACTACTCTACTGTAACACTTTTAGCTAAATTTTTAGGCTTATCTATTTCACAACCTCGCATCATAGCTGTATAGTAAGCAATTAATTGTAAAACAGGTACAACTAACATACTTTGATATAGTTTATTAACTTTAGGAACTACTATATTTATATCACTTTTTTCTAAAAAATTATCATTTGTAATTAAAATAACTTTAGCTCCTCTAGACTTAACTTCAATAATATTAGATAAAGTTTTATCTTTAATATCATCATCAGTAACAATAGCTATTACTGGCATATTTTCTTCTATTAAAGAAATAGTCCCATGTTTTAACTCTCCCGCTTGATAGGCTTCACTATGAATATAGGCAACTTCTTTTAATTTTAAACTGCCCTCTAAAGACATAGCATAGTCTATCTGTCTACCTATAAAGAAGATATCTTCACTATGTGCAATTTCCTTAACAATCCCCCTAAACTCATCTTTTCTTGTAAAGATTTCTCTTAAATATTTAGGTATTTCTTTTATTTCTGAAACATCTACTGCTAAGCCTTTACTCTTAGCTGTTTTTATAGTTAATAAAACTAGTAATAACACTTGTAATAAATAAGCTTTAGTTGTCGCTACAGCTACTTCTACTCCTGCTTCAATAAATAATTTATATTTAGCAAGTCTAGCTATAGTAGATGTTTTTACATTCACAATAGCAAGCGTATCTATAGAAGCATCATTTGCTTTACGTAAAGCGGCTATGGTATCAGCTGTTTCACCTGATTGCGATATTAAAATAACTAAAGTCTTATCTGTATAAAATATTTTTTTATAACGATATTCACTAGCACATTCTACTGAAACTTTTATATCCGCATACTCTTCTAATAAACTTTTACCAATCATTCCGGCATACATTGCTGAGCCACAAGCAACAATATGAATTTCATTATAGTTTTTCAAATCAAGTAATAAATCCATATTATTAAGATATTTATCCAATGTTTTTTCAAACACTTTATCTTCTTCCATAATTTCTTTCAACATAAAATGTTCATAACTACCTTTAGTAGTATCTTCATCGATTAAATCTGATGTTTTTACTTCTTTATCAATAATCACTCCATCTTTAGAAACTTCTACACTCTCATAACTAAGTTCACATATCTCATCATCATTTAATAACATATATTTATTAGTATAATTTATGATAGCTGAAATATCACTGGCAATAAAATACTCATTCTTTCCAATACCAACTATTAAAGGAGAATTCTTTCTAACAGCATAAAGTTTATTAATATCACTAACTAATATACCTAAAGCATAAGAGCCTTTAAGATTATTCAAAGTTTTAGATAGTGCCATAAAAATATCTTTTTCTTCTTCATAAAATTTATCAAGTAAAGCCGCAATTACTTCTGTATCTGTAGCACTTTTAAATTGATACGTTGGTAAAAACTTTTCCTTTAATTCTTTTGTATTTTCAATAATACCATTATGAACAAGTGTAATTTTATTAGCTACTTGCGGATGAGCATTTTCAAGTGTTACATTACCATGGGTTGCCCATCTAGTATGAGCTATTCCCATGTTTGCGGAAATTAACTCCTCCCTATTAAGTTTTTCTTCTAATGCGCTAATTTTACCAACACTTTTTATAACTTGTACACTATTATCATTTTTAAGAGCTATTCCTGCTGAATCATAACCCCTATATTCTAATTTTTTCAATCCATTTAGTAAGATATCCTTAGGATTATTCTTACCTATATAACCAATTATTCCACACATATAAAATTCCTTTCTTTAAAACAGAAAAAGAAAAAAGTTTGACTTCTTCTTTATTCTTCACTTAATCTTTCATAAGGCTCATTATTTTTTAACTCTGCTATTTGGTCAGCAAACAAAGTATCAAATTGTGGTAAAGCCTTTTTAATTACATCAGGATAAATATTTTTACTAGATGTAATTGCGACTCTAAAATCTAAGACATTAACTTCTTTTCTATTTTCAAATAAACAGTTTGAAAAAGCATTTTGTACAATTGTAAGAGAAACATCTGGATATCTTGACCCTATTTCATATATTCTTTTATATTCACTAGTAATGTCTGTAATAAATTCCATAATCTTTCTTTGAATAAATGAGCTATATAGCATTTTTGCCCCTGTTCTTATTTCTATCTTAGGTAAAGTTCCCATTAAAATTTCAATATTTTCTTCTCTTGTTGGTTCAAATATTTCAATCTTTTGAAAACGTCTAACAAAAGCTTTATCCCTTAAAATATATCTTTCATATTCTTCTGTCGTAGTGGCCCCTATTACTTTTATATCACCACGATCCAAAGCTGGCTTAAACATATTCGCAAAGTCTAATGCTTCACCCTTACTTCCCATAAGGGTATGAATTTCATCGATAAAAAGAATTAGCTTAGTCTTTGTCTTTAACTCATCTATTAAAGTTTGAATTTTACTTTCACCAGTTACTGGGTCAACACCTAGTAAAGCTGAAGTATTTATTTTAATAACTTGATAATCTTTTAAAACATCAGGTACTTCTCCTTTTTGAATACGATAAGCAAGTCCCTCTACAGTAGCTGTTTTACCAACACCAGGTTTACCAATTAAAACAGCTGATTTATCTGGTGTTAACAATGTAATAATTAATTGTTTTATCTGTTCATCTCTTCCAATAGCGGGATTAGTTATATAATTATTCTTCTGAAAATTTTCTCCATAATTATCAAGCATACTAATTCTTTTTTTCTTAATATCAAACTTTTCTTCCATTTTTAACACATCCAATTCAATATCTATTTTATCAAATATTTTCAACTTTTGGAAATTAAATATCATTTTTATTTTCTATCTCAAAAAATGCGCTTGATATAAAGGATTTTTTATGGTACACTAAATATATCAAGGAAACTTGCATAAAATAAAAAAGGGAATACTTAACATTGCAGTGTTGAGCACTTACCTAATGTTTTGGGTAGCACTTAATCTACTGAAAGTAAATTAAGTGCTTTTCTTTTAAAAAGGATATTTTAGTAAAAAATGCTCATTAATTGGTAGAGCATTTTTTATTTTATTCTAATTAAATTTATTATGACTATTAAAGAAAAAGATTAAAGCCCACACTACTAAAGATGGTACTAAAGAAATAACTATTAATTGTATAAAGCTACTAAATGTATCACCTAATACCTTAGTTTTCACATAAAATTCATTTAAAGAAAACAAGCAATAGTTAATCATCGTAAGTAGTGTAGTTCTAGTAAAACGCTTTTCCCAAAAATCTGATTTAGAAACGAACTTAAAATATAAATAAGCAATTATATAATAAATACTAAAGAAAAGACTCATACTTAACATAATCTTCATATAATTATCACTAGTAAATTCATTATTAAAGGCATATTTATAAGCTACATAACCAACTACAAGACCAAGTATTCCATATAATAAATTCATTATAAATCGTCTATTTTTTGAAAAAAACATCTTACCACCTACTTTTTCTTTTTTATTTCCATAGGATTAACATGAATAACCGTTAAGTATATTTCAGGCATTTCCTCATCAATTTCTTTTTCTAATTTATTCGCAATATCATGACTTTCAAATGTAGATAGATTACCATCTACAAAGATAGTTAAAGATATTTGATATTGATACCCAACAGGTGTTGCATTAAAATGATTAACTTTTAATATTTCATCATGTTTTTTTACAATAGCTAAAACTCTATCTTTAGTTTCTTTGTCAATAGACTTATCCATTAAAATATCATAGCTTTCAATAAATATTTTTAGGGCTGATGCAAATATCCAAAGACCGATAAATAAACCTACTAAGCCATCTACAAAATAAATATTTACTAAACTACAAAGACAAGCTATTAAGTTAATAGTAGTAATAAAACAATCATTACGATGGTCTTTACTATTCGCATTCAACAAGATATTATTATATTTTTTATATAACTTATTGGTATATATAAACAAACTAAATTTCACTAAAATTGTTATTACACATACTATTACTAAGTAATAAGAAAAGATAAATTTCTCTTTATTAACTAATGATAATAATGAGCCTTTAAATACTTGAAAAGCCATTAAAAACATAACTACACTTATCAATAAAGAATAAATATACTCAGCTTTACCATGTCCTAAATCATGGTCATCATCTTTGGGCTTTGAAGCTATCTTATTTCCAATAAAAGTCATAATTGATGAGAAAATATCTCCCGCACTATTAAAAGCATCAGCTATCATAGCTTGACTATGACTAATAAAGCCAATAATAGTTTTTATAATAAGTAAAAATAGATTTCCTAGTATTCCTAAAATACTAGCTCTTTTTATTTCTTTATACTTCAAATAATTCACCTCTAGAAAAAAGCAAATCTAATGATTCACTATTTATTCTGTTCTTAGAGCTTCAACTGGGTCTTTCTTAGAAGCTATTTTAGCTGGAATAAAGCCCGCAATTACTGTTAATAAAACACTAATTATTATAAGAATTACCGCCCCACCTACAGGTAGTTTAGAAATACCACTTATATTAACAGCCTTCTTAATAATCATATTAATAGGTATATTTAAAATTATCGTAACTACTATTCCTAATACACCAGCAGTCAAGCCTTCTATTAAAGTTTCTGCATTGAATACACGGGAAATATCTTTCTTACTTGCTCCTATTGCACGTAAGATACCAATCTCTTTAGTCCTTTCAATAACAGAAATATAAGTAATAATCGCAATCATTATAGATGATACAATTAAACTAATCGCTACAAAAGCAATTAACACACTACTTATAACATTAACAATAGTTGAAACAGAACTCATCATAATACCAACTACATCAGTATATCTAATTTGCTCACTTTCATCTTTCTTGTCATTATATTTATCAATTATTTTAACAATTTCCTCTTTTGAATCAAAATCTTTTGGATAAATAGCTATCTGATCTGGGTCATCTAACTGGGCAATTCCTAATTTAACCAAATTTTCTTCATAACTAGAAGTCATATTTTCTGAGTATGTCTTCATATATTCAGCAAGTTCTTCTTGCGATAAACTTTGGATATACATTAACTCTTCTTGTGATAAATCTTTAATATCAAAAGTATCATTAGTAGAAAATTCTCTACCCGTAAATACATTTTTATCTTGATTTTCTAATTGTTCTTTAACAATATCAGTCTTATTAATTTCTTCAATTAAATGACTAACAAGCTCATGAGTATAGCCTATCATTCCAGGTGTATTACTACCCGTAACAGCTTCTTCATTAGGCTTAATAATACCAACAATTTTTAATTCTAAAGCATTAGCTAAAACATCTTTCATATATTCTTCATCATCAGACATATTTATCCAAATACCATTATTTTTCTTATAATAATCAGTATTTAAAATAAGTCTAAATGATGTATTAAGTAACTCATCATAAGTGTAAGATGCTTCTTCAAAATGAACATCTTTACCTGTTGTCATATTTACAAATTGCTCTTTCAAATCATCTTGTGATAAGATACCTAAACTATAAAGAGTATAATCAGATATTTGATTATTTTTATCTACTTGTAATACTACTTCATTATAATTTTCTGGCCAGTGTCCTTTTACTAAGTCATATTGTTGTCTATTTAATTTATCATTATTAATCATTTCATAAAAAACATTATAATTAGACATATAAGTACTATAAACACTAGACATACCACTTGTACTCATACCAATTGAATCAAAAACAGTAGTTGGATTTACTTGGGTAATCTTTTCTAAGTCATTTTTATAAATATTCATAGTTACATTATAAGAGTATTGAATATCTGATGAGTAATCTTTTATTTTTGATTTATCTTCTAAGTATTTAGAAAATTTCTTCAAATCATTTCTTTGTACTTTCTGAGTCATAGTTGTAAACATATCACCCATTATATTTAAAGAATGAATCTTTTCATCTTTATATTCTTTTTGTTTAGCACTACCAGCAAGAGATTCTAATATAGTTGACATATCAACAGATTCTTTTTGAATAATAAGTGGATATGAACTTAATGTTTCTTCTTCTGTTTTATCGATATAACTTTGAATACCATGAGATAAAGATAAAATTAAAGCAATACCAATTATACCTATCGAACCAGCAAAAGCGGTAAGAACAGTTCGTCCTTTTTTTGTAAGCAAGTTATTGAAACTAAGAGAAAGAGCTGTTTTAAAAGACATATTTCTCTTACGATCTTTTTTCTTATTTTGTCTTTCTTCTTCTTTGCCATCAAACGGATTATTATCACTGGTTACTTCGCCATCTTTTAACTCAATAATTCTAGTTGAGTATTCTTCGGCTAATTCAGCATTATGTGTAACCATAATTACTAATCTATCTTTCGCAACTTCTTTAAGTAACTTCATAATTTGCGTACTAGTCCTAGAATCAAGAGCACCTGTTGGTTCATCAGCTAATAAAATATCAGGATTGTTTATTAATGCCCGCGCAATCGCAACTCTTTGCATTTGTCCACCAGAAAGCTGATTTGGCCTTTTATTCATATGATCTTCTAAACCAACTTCTTTTAAAGCTTTAATAGCTCTTTTTCTTCTTTCATTTTTAGAAACACCTGACAAAGTAAGAGCTAGTTCTACGTTAGAAAGTATTGATTGATGTGTTATTAAATTATAACTTTGAAAAACAAAGCCAATCCGATGATTACGATAAGTATCCCAATCTTTATCATTATATTCTTTAGTACTAATACCATTAATAATTAAATCCCCACTAGTATAGTTATCTAAACCACCTATTATATTTAAAAGCGTTGTCTTACCAGAACCAGATGGTCCTAAAATAGAGACAAATTCATTTTCTCGAAAACTTACACTTACACTATCTAAGGCTTTTTGTTTAAAACTATCCGTTTCATAAACTTTACTTATCTTCTTTAATTCTAACATCAAATCCCTCTTTTCTATTTATTAAAAACTACTTTTTATTTTACCATTAAATATTAAATGATACAACTACCCTAAAGATAAATTTCACTATAATTTCATTATTATAATATTATGCCAACCAATTTGTAAATTTACATTTTTTTACGAGTAAAAAACTTCATATTTACATAAGGCTATGTTATACTGAACAAAAGAGGTGAAAAGAATGGAAAAAAAGAAAAATACAAGTACCATAATAATAGTTGTTTTATTAGTTTTGCTTTTAGCTTTAGGAGGTTATTTAGCTTATGACAAAGTCATTTCTAAAAAGTTAACTGAACCTAAAGAAAATAATGTTTTAGATGATAAAGATAAGGAAGAAGAAAAAGAAGAAATTAACACTAATACTGAAGAAAATCTAGATGTAAATAGTCGTCAAGTTTTAGAATTATATAATTTAGTTGTTGATAAAGGAAATAGTGTTCCTCATAAGTATTTTGATGATACTAAAGATGAAGAATTAGCTTCCTCAATGAGTGAAAAAGCTAAAATGCTATTAATTTATCATAACTTTACAAATTATGATTTTAAACATATTAATTGTAGTAATGTAAGTCCTATGGGTAATTTTAATTGTAATGATACTATTAATTATAAAAATTCTATTTCTAAAACAGATGTTGAAAGAATTTATAAAAGAATATTTGGTCCTACTGCCGGGTTAGATACGTCTGTAGAAATAGAACTTTCTTACTTTGAAAAATTTATTTATAATAGTTCTTTAGATTCTTACATTAGATATACAACTGTAGGTGGTGGAGAAATAGGCTCATCAACTAATACATCTATCACAAAAGCCGTTAAGAAAAACGATACAATTGAAATTTACGAACATGTAGTTACAACTTTTGTAGATAATAGGGTAACTACAAATGACTATATTTATACTTTTAAACTAGATAATGATGGTATATATACTTTCTATAGTAGAAAAAAGCAAAACTAAGTAAAAGAAAAAGGCTCTATTAAAAGTCTTTTTCTTTTGCTAAAATATCAATCAAAATTTTACTCTACTTCAATTAGCTCATATTCTTTAGAACCAATACCTAATTCACAAGCTGCATCAATAGTATGCGTACCTTTTCTTGAATTAATTCTCTCAAGTAAATGATCACGACCTAGATCATCTGAATTAACAACTAAGTCAATACAAGCTTGGTCAATTGCGACAGGGTCAGTTGAAGCTACTATACCAATATCTTTCATACATGGATCTTCTGCTACATTACAGCAGTCACAATCAACACTCATATTAGCTAATACATTAATATATAAAATATTATCTTTAAAATAATTAACTACTGAAGAAGCTGCATCTGCCATAGATTCTAAAAACTTCTCTTGGTCTTGATGAAACATATCTTCATAAGATCCATCTTGTCCACAACAATGAATATATCTTTTTCCTCTTGATGAAGCAACACCAATTGATAATTGTTTTAAAGCACCTCCATAGCCACCCATAGGATGTCCTTTGAAATGAGAAAGTACTAACATAGAATCATAATTCTCAATATTTTTACCAACATAGTTTTTCTTTAGTATTTTTCCATTTGGTATTTCTAGAACAATATCTTCTTTAGCATCTAAAATATCAACATCAAAGTTCTTACTCCAACCATGCTTTTCCATTAATTTTTCATGCTTTTCTGTTGTATCTCTTTCACCATCATAAGCTGTATTACATTCAACTACTGTTCCATTAACATATTCAATCATGGGCTTCATAAATTCAGGTTTTAAATAATTTTGATTACCCTCTTCTCCTGAATGAACTTTAACCGCAACTTTACCTTTTAATTCTCTTCCTAATTTTTTATAAAGCTCAACTACTACTTCACTAGTTAAGTTTCTTGTAAAATATACTTTTGCTTTTTCCATTAAAATTTCTCCTTTCATTTTACTACGTAAGTTTATTATATCATCTTTTTTTTAAAATTTATATTATAAATCTCTTTTACTATATATTATATCCGAAATCTTATAAGATATAAGGAAAAAGCCTAATACTAAAAGAGTAATAAGGTAATCAATATAGTCTTTTAAAAATCCTAACTTATTAAGAAAACTAAAATCCACAAATTTGAAAACAACTCCTATTAGAAAAACTAACATAAAGACAACAACAAATATATAAATACGGGCTTTTTCAATACCTAATTTAAATGTTACAGGATAAAGTATAGCTTGAAAAAGGGCTATTCCTAAAATTGTATAAAGCGTTGTTCTAATAGTATTTAAAATATTGATTTTATTTAAAAAGCATAAACTTATTAGTAAAGATATTACTGTAAAAATAACGGTAACTAGTATACTTGTAACATACTTAGATTTAACTATATTTTTTCTACCATTAGGTAGTGTTAAAGCATAAAAGTCCCATTTATTATAATTATCATAGTTAAATGTTGATAACATAATCACCATACTTAGAAAAGCTGGTAAGAAAAAGATATCCATTTTTCCCATATAAATCATTATTACGTAAAATATTAAAATAACTAGTAACGACTTCAAATTATTCATTATAATAATTAAATCTTTTTTAATAAGCCCTAGCATCTACACATCACCTCTTATCATTAAAACCATTAATTCTTCTATAGATATTTTATCAATTACACCAAAATTATATTTACTCTTAAATTTCTTTTTATCTGCAATTAATACTTCTACATCATATTTTTCTTTACTATAACAAATAATATCTTCCTTAGCTATTTTTACAAATTCTTTTTCACTACACTTTACAATTGCATAGTTTTCTAATATTTCATTTATCTCTTTTGTAAGTAATATTTTTCCTTTATCGATAAAAATTATATAATCAGCTATTTTTTCTAAATCTGATGTAATATGCGTTGATAGAAAAATAGTATTTTTTTCATCTTGCATAAATTCTTGAAACATATCAAGTACTTCTCTTCGCGCAACAGGGTCAAGTCCTGTAGTTGGCTCATCTAGTATTAGTAGTTTAGGATGATGACATAAAGCTGTTATTATTTCTAATTTTTTATGCATTCCTTTTGAAAATGTTTTTAACTGTTTATTACTAGGTAGCTTAAATTTTTCTAAGTATTCATAAAATAATTTTCTATCCCACTTTTTAAAGGTAGACTTCATTATTTTATCAACATCAGTTGCGGTTAATATTTCTGGAAAGAAAGACTCATCTAACACAACACCAATATCTTCTTTTAACTTTTCTTTTTCTTCTAAATTATTTGTATTAAAAAGTTTTATCTCACCTTGATATTTTTTAACTATATTAAGAATCGTTTTAATTGTAGTTGTCTTACCAGAACCATTCTCTCCAATAAAACCAGTAATCATTCCTTTTGGTATTTCTAATTTATCAATTTTTAAGGTAAAACTATCATAGCTTTTTTCTAAATTATTAATTTCAATTGCTTTTTCCATATTATTTAATCTCCTGTTCTAAAATTTCCCACATATCTTTTATCTCTTTATTTGTAATATTATTTGTTCTTGCTATAAAGATTATTTTTTCAATCAACTCTTCTATTTTCTTTTTTTCTTCTTCTAAAGCGAGCTCTCTATTTATTTTCGCAACATACACACCCTTACCCGGAATCATTTCCACAAAGCCCTCTTTTTCTAATTCTTCATAAGCTTTTTTAGTAGTAATGACACTACAATGTAAATCTCTAGCAAGCGTCCTGATAGAAGGGAGTAGTTCTTTTTCTTTTAATTCAGTTGCTAGAATCTTATTTTTAATTTGCTCATAAATCTGCTCATAGATTGCTACTCCACTAGAATTACTAATTATAATTTCCATAATTCACGCCACCTCAAACTGTATATATCTATCATATACAGTTTATATACACTTGTCAAGATAAAAAGAAAAAATTATATCAAATTGACATAATCTTTCTTAGCTAAATAATTTAAAAATTATTTTTTTAATTCTAACCCATCTTTAAAAGCATTACCTACTCTATTTTTTACTTCATAATAGCCATGCGTAAATGGATCAAAAGCAATAGCATTTAACAAGTCAATATCAACAGTATCACCTTTCATTACTTTCTCATCAACTGATACATTTACTACTTTACCTACTACTCCACAACCATATTCATCATCTTGATACTCTACAAATTCACACTCTAAGCAAAGAGGTAATTCATTAATAATTGGCGCATCTACATTTTCAGACTTCATAGCCGTAAGTCCACTATTAGCAAACTTATCTTTTACATTATTACCTGATACCATTCCAAAGTAATCAGCTTCTTTTACATGTTTACTATCAGCTATATGAACTGTAAAAGCTTTTTTATTTTTGATATTTTCTACTGTCTTATGCGTTTCAGTTAAATTCAAAACTACATAATCTCTTTCAAGCATCATTCCCCAAGCCGCATTCATTACATTAACTGAATCATCTTCATTATAAGTAGCAATCAGTAAAACGGGCATAGGAAAAATTGCTTCTGTCGTTTTAATATTTTTTCTCATATTTTCCAGTCGAGTAGACATCTCGGCATTCCTCTCTTTCTAATTGTATTTTATTCATTGTGAGAAGTTTGTCTGACGCCCCTCA
>CANQIL010000006.1 GCA_947624045.1 uncultured Bacilli bacterium | reverse complement strand
TCCTCACACAAAGTTTGAAAAATGGGAAGAGAGGTTTATAATTTATGGAAAAAGAATGGAAGTCGTCTACTCGACAACAGACAATGCTTGATGATAATGTTTTAGTTATGAAGCTTATTCATTATTTTATTACAGAGAGAAATTATAATCCTATAATCTTACAAGGCGTAGATAATGAAATTTGGCTTGAGAATTTAGATGAAGATATTAAAGTTGTTAGAATAGTATTTGGCTATATTCATAATGATGAACAATTTAATTTTGATATGTTTAAAACAAAAAGAATAGTTAAAAAGATAAAGAAAAAGACTTTTAGTTTTAATATAAATGTGTTAAGTTTCTTTTTAGACTTAGGTGAGAATGTTACTAATATAAATAGAGATAATAATTTATTGTGTGTAAATGCTAAATCAGAAACAGCTATTAAGAGAAATACTTTAGTTAATAAAAACTTTCCTGATTTAAAAAAGAAAATGACTTATAGTGAAGATGGTTTTGAGTTATTTATGAAGTTAACTGAAGATATTAATCAACATAATATTGAGGATGCTAATAGAATTGAAAAAGTATTTAAAGGAAAATTTCCTTTTGTAACTTATTTATTTATTGCGATTAATGTAATATGTTTTTTTGTACCAATACTTTTTGGACAGCATGATACCTTGATTTCTATGTTTTGTGTACATGGACCTAGTATTAGGGCAGGGCAATATTATCGGTTAATTACAGGTGTATTTTTACATGCTAATATTTTTCATTTACTTTTTAACTGTTATGCTTTATATGTTATTGGTAGACAATTGGAAAGTTTTATGGGTAAGGCCAAGTATACGATAATTTATTTGTTTTCAGGACTAGTGGGGGCTTTATTTTCTATGACTTTTGGCGGAAGTTATGCCTCAATTGGCGCTAGTGGAGCAATCTTTGGTTTAATGGGTTCACTTTTATACTTTGGTTATTTCTATCGTGTTTTCTTAGGAAACGTCATAAAATCACAAATCATTCCCCTAATTCTACTTAACTTAATTATGGGCTTTGCTATTGCAGGTATTGATAATTTTGCTCATATTGGCGGTTTAGTTGGTGGAGCTTTAATTACAGTAGCACTAGGGGTAAAAGATAAAAGCTCAACATTTGAAAAAGTTAATGGTTGGATAGTTACCTTTATCTTTTTAGCATTTACTTATTATATGGCTTTTGTTTTAGCGGCTAGATAAAAGTAATTGTATTTAGTTATAGAAAATGATAAAATAAGAGTAGAAATATTATAGTGAGGTGATTTGATGGAATCTGATAAAACAAATTTATTTAGTGTTTTAGATCTTGATGTCAAAGTCGTAAAAGATGCTCTAAAAGAAGTATATGATGCTTTAGAAGAAAGAGGTTATAATCCAACAAATCAAATTGTTGGTTACTTGATTAGTGGGGACCCTGGTTATATTTCTAGTTATAAAGATGCTAGAGGTAAAATTCAAGAAGTTGACCGAGCTAAGATAGTAGAAATTCTCTTAATGGAATTTCAAAAAAATAATCGATGAGATATTTAGGACTAGATTTAGGCAGCAAAACTTTGGGAGTAGCGCTAAGTGATGAAAGAGGCATTCTTGCAAACAGTTTAAAAGTAATTAGACATAATGAAGAATATGAAAAGTTAGTTTTAGAAGTTTCTAAGTTGGTTGATGATTACAAGATAGAGGCAATTGTTTTGGGACTTCCTAAAAATATGAATAATACACTTGGACCAAAGGGAAATCTTAGTTTAGAATTTAAAAGTCTTTTAGAAGAAAAAATTCATATTCCTGTTTACTTACAAGATGAAAGATTAAGTACTGTTAGTGCACATAATGTTTTAATTGCTGGTGGTATGTCTAGAAAGAAAAGAAAAAACGTCGTTGATAGTGTAGCGGCAACTATAATATTACAAACTTTTTTAGATAAGGAGAATTAGAATGAAGAAAAATACTTTTTCAATGTTAGATGAAAATGGAAATGAAAAGATATTTGATGTGTTATTTACTTTTGAAAGTGAAGAAACTAATAAAAATTATATAGTTTATACAGATAATTCCAAAGATGAGGAAGGTAATATTCAAGTATTTGCCTCAGTTTATAACCCAGATGATAAGAAAAGTAAATTAGAAGCAATTGAAACTGAAAAAGAATGGAAAGTTATTGAAACAATTCTAAATACTTTACAAGAAGAACTTAAAAATAAAGCTGATGATGCTGAATAGTTCTTTATTTTTCTGGAGGTAAAAATGGCAGTAAAAAGAAAACCTAAATTGTTATTAATACTAATTATTATTTTTTCTGTTTTTTTATTATTGGTACTAGGAGCTGTTATATTTATAAAAAGTTCTTTAGGAGCTGTTGATAAAAATGATAAAAAGGCTATTGAAGTTGTTATACCTAGTGGCAGTAGTAGTGCTGAAATTATTAAAATATTAAAAGAAAAAGACTTAATTAAAAATGAGTTTGTTTTTAAAATGTATCTTAAAGTAAAAAAAGCTAATAGTCTTAAAGCTACTGTTTATCAAATGAATAAAACAATGGATGTAGAAGCTATTGTTAAAATGCTTGAAAAGGGAAATTCTTATAATCCTAATCAGATTAAAATTACCTTTAAAGAGGGAAAAAGAATTACAGATTATGCTACTCTTATAGCTAGCGCTACTAATAGAAGTTATGAAGAAGTAATTGAGCAATTTAATAATAGAGATAACTTAAATAATTTTATAAATAAATATTGGTTTTTAACTGAGGATATTTTAAATACTAATATTTATTATCCACTTGAGGGGTATCTTGCTCCAGAAACATATTATTTTGAAAATAAAGATGTTTTAGTAAGTACTATTATTGATACTTTATTAAAACAAACAGAAGCTAATTTGGAAAAATATCGTAGTAAGATTCAAGAGAATATTTCTTATTATATGACAATGGCTTCTATTGTTGAGCTTGAGGGTACTAATACTACTAATAGAAAAATGATAGTAGGTATTTTTCAAAATAGATTAGCAAGTAACATGAATATGGGTAGCGATGTAACAACATATTATGCTTTGCAAAAGCCAATGACTAGTGATTTAACTACCGAAGAATTTAATGTAAGTAATTTATATAACACAAGAGGTCCTAATATGATAGGAAAATTGCCAGTTGGACCAATTTGTAATTTTTCTATGTCTAGCCTAGAAGCTAGCCTTAACCCAACAAGTAATGATTATTTATTCTTTGTTGCGGATAAAAAGGGTGAGGTTTATTATACTAAAACAAATAAAGAACATGAAGCAGTAATTAACGAAATAAAAGAAAAAGGTGATTGGATATGGTAGATAGTTATGCTGTTATAAAAGCAATGAAAGACTATGCCGAAAAAGAAAATGTACCAATTATGCTAGATGATGGAATTAATTATCTAGTTAAATATATAAATAAAAATAATGTTAAAAAAGTTCTAGAAATAGGAACAGCTATTGGGTATTCAGCTATTTTAATGGCTTTAGCTAATGAAGAAGTTGAAGTAACTTCAATTGAAAGAGATGAAAAAAGATACTTAGAAGCTGTTAAGAATGTTAAAAAAGCGGGACTTGAAAAAAGAGTTAATCTTATTTATAATGATGCTTTTAATGTCGTATTAAAAGATAAGTATGATTTAATTTTTATAGATGCCGCAAAAGCTCAGAATACGAAGTTTTTTGAAATGTTTGAAAAAAACTTAAATAGTAATGGTACAATTATTACGGATAATTTGAGTTTTCATGGCTTAGTTAATAAAAAAGAAGAAGAAATTCCTAGTAGAAATTTACGAGCTTTAATAAAGAAAATTAAAAATTATATAACTTTTTTAAAGACAAATAAAAATTATGAAACAATATTTTTAGAACTTGGAGATGGCTTAGCCGTAAGTAGAAGAAAAAAATAAATGAAAAAGAGGGATATCTATGAAATATATCCAAATATTAGAATGTAGTAGTACTTTAGGTAATTGTTGTAATGACTATGGCTTAGTAACAATTATTGATATTACTAGAAAAATCTTGGAGTTAGTTCAATTAGTTGTACCTATCTTATTAATAGTTATGATAACGGTTCAACTTGTTAAAATGGTTGTAAATCCTGATGATAAGAAAAATATGAAAAAATTGGCTAATAAAATTATTGCTCTTTTTGTTTGTTTTTTCTTACCCGTAATTGTTGATGTTGTAGTGGGGTTACTTCCAAATAATTTTAAGCTTTCTTCTTGTTGGGAGAATGCGAAGATTTCTAGAGAAATATCAGCTAATACACCTCTTGTTTATATAAGTGTTACAGATAGGGACCCTTATTCTATTGTGGGTGGGGGAAGTTATGAACCTGGTAATGAAAAAGTACCTGGCTCAAGTGGTTCTTCTTCGGTATCAGGTGCCGGTGCCCAAAGACTTTTGAGTGTGGCTTCAGCAGAAGTTGGTACTCATGAAAGTAATGGAGGACATACTAAGTATGGTTTAGCGGCTTCTTTACCTTGGTGTGCTGCTTTTGTATCGTGGTGTGCTAATCAAGCTGGTTTTGTATCAACAGGAGTTCTTCCTAGTTATACATATTGTCCTAATGGTGTTTCCTGGTTTCAACAAAGAGGGAGACTTCATTTAGAGGGTAGTGGTTATACGCCTCAACCGGGTGATATTGTCTTTTTTGGTGCAGGTGGTTCGCAACATACCGGTATTGTTGAAAAGGCTGATGAGAATAATGTTTATACGATTGAGGGAAATACCTCTTGTGAGGGAGCAGCTAGTAGTAAGTGTGGCGGTTCTGATGGGGTTTCTAGAAAAACACGACCTCGTCATACGGGTTATATTTATGCCTATGGAAACCCAGCATATTAATTAAAAGAATAAGGAGGGCCTATGAGAAAAGTATTAAATAATAAGAAAATCATTATACCAGTAATTGTTATAGTAACTTTTTTGTTAGTTCTTTTTAATGTTTATTTTTATTTAAATAGGTCTTCTAAAAATGGGGATTATGCTAGTATAAAAGAGAAAAATAATTTAATTGTTTATACAAGATATACGAAAACTTATAAAGAAATCACGACAACAGTACCTTACATAAATCTAAAAAGTTCTATTATAGGCGATTTGAATCAAGAAATTGCCGATATGGCTAATGGCTATCTTAAAAATAACGATAATGTTATTACTTATGATTATAAAATTAGTGGCGATATCTTATCAGTAGTAATCCAGATTAATTGTTATGATAGGCCTTTACCAGAAGTAATTTTTCATACCTATAACATTAATTTAGCTGAAAAAAGAATGTTAGAAGATGATGAATTATTAGGTTTATATGGAATAGATAGTAGTTATGTAAAGCAAAAATTAGAAAACAAGTTTCAAGACTTTTTCAAAGATGAAAGAAATAAACATATCTTTGATGAAGAATGTGATTATAAATGCTTTTTATATATGCGAGGAATTGAAGACTACTTAGATAATATTCATTATTTTGTTGATAATTCTAAATTGTATGTCTTTAAAGAGTTTAATATTTATTCTATTTATAAAGAAGAAAAATATTTTAAGAATACAGACTTTAAAATAGAAATAATAGGTGATTAGTATGCTTAAAAAGAAAAAGTTTTCTAAAAAATTACTAATTATTTTAGCATTATGTTTTTTAAGTATTATTCTTTTAGTATACTATTTTACTAGTGATAATGATGATTATACTAAAAAGCTAATTGATAGTAGTAAAGATTTTGTTTATACTTATAAAGAGTATACTATTAGTAAATTTACAAAACAAATTCCTCATATAAATTTAAATGTTTTGAATGTTAATGAAGAAATAGATAATTTTGTTTTAGATTATGTAAATGATGATAATATAATTACTTATAAATATTCTATTTCGAATAATGTATTATCATTAGTAATTAGAATAATTAGTTTTAATGGTGATAAGGCACCTCTTAATTATTTTAAGAGTTTTAATATAAACCTTGATACATTAAAAGAAGCTAATTCTGATGAAGTACTTAAGGCTTTTAATATAACTAGTGAAGATGTTTTGGAAAAGATAGAAAAGCAATTTAATGACTATTATTATGACTTAGTCTTTCAAGAAAAAATAAATGAACAAGTTTGTAATTTACAGTGCTTTTTACAAAGACGAGGCTTTTTAGGTTATATGCAGGATGTTAATTATTATATAGATAATGGTAAGTTAATTGTTTATAAGCCTTTTATTATAAATTCTAGTACTTGGGAATATGAATATTTTAAAGATTGTGATTTTTCATTTAAAATAGTTGGTTAATTAATATAGATTTGTTTTTGTAAATTTTGTATAATTAATTAAGAAAGAGGAGGATTTTATTATGAAAAAAGTAGTTTTAAAAATTGAAGGAATGAGTTGTGAAGGTTGCAGGAATAGACTTGAAAAATTTTTAAGTAAAAAAGAGGAGATAAAAAACGTTAAAGTTTCTCTTGATGAAAAATTAGCATATATTGAATGTGATGATGATGCCTCAACAGATAAGTTAAATGAATATGTTAGTGATTGTGGTTATGAAAGCTTAGGAGAAGTAAATGAAAATTAAATTTACTAATAAAATTAAAAATTTAATTAATAGTAATTTTATCTTAGAAAAAAAAGTAGATATGCTAAGAGATACTGTTAATAGAAATAAATTAAAAGCTCCCGCTAATAGTAATATTGATGTTGTTATGAGTTATACGAAAAATTTAAATATAAGTCATAGGATTTATTGATTCAAAATTTATGTGTAAATTGTTAAAAAAATTGTTTCATTTTTGACAATTTTTTTCGTTTTTGTGGTATTATTTTTATAATGGTGGTGGGGTAGTATGCAAGTGATAGTAGGTTGTTTAGTTGAAGATGATGGTAAGATTTTAGTTGTTAGTGAAGCTAGTGAGAAAAATTATGGTAAATGGAATTATCCTGTTGGTCATTTAGAAGTAGGAGAGAGCATTTGTGAAGGAGCTATCAGAGAAACTTACGAGGAAACAGGTTATAATGTTGAATTAAGTGGCGTACTGCCTATCCAAGAAGTTAATAAAAATGGTGAAAAATATGTACTTATTATCTTTTTAGCCAAAATACTTTCTTTTGATGAAGAACATAAATTAGATGGTATTTTAGAAAAAGTTTGGAAAACACCTAGTGAAATCCTAGAAATTAGAAAAGATGATTTTAGGGTTTACAATTCTAATATAAAAATGATAGAATATTACACCGAAGGAATGATATATCCATTAGAATTGATAGGTGATTTGAGTTATGAATAATTGTTTAAGTATCTTCGCAATCCAAAAAAATAATGAAGATATAATAGAAGCTTTAAATAGTATAAAGCCTAAGACAAAAGATGTGCTTATATTTAATAATTGTATATCTAAATTAAAATTAGCTGGTAAAGAAGTAGCACTTCATTTTGATGAAATGCTTTATAGTAGAGAAAATAATTTATTAGTACTAGTTATGCAAGATTCTTTAGTAAGCTTTGATGATATAAAAATTCTTTTAGGAGAAAAGAATATTCGTTTTAGAGAATATGATTGTAAAAAAGAAAAAGATAATTATAAATATAATGACAATTTAAAAGAATTTTACTTTGTTAATTCTAAAGATATATTAGAGAAAACTATTAAAGATAGTAAAGTAAAGGGTCAAGATATTTGTACTTATTATCCTAATATTAATGGAAGTTTGGAAATTGCTTATTTAGATGAATTTAAAAATAAAGATTGTTTAAAAAGAATAGCTTTTGATAGAGTAATAGAATTAAATGATAAGCTAATTTTAATAGTTAATCAAAAAATAAAAAATATTGATGAA
The DNA here is from genome assembly GCA_947624045.1 of uncultured Bacilli bacterium. GTDB lineage: Bacteria > Bacillota_I > Bacilli_A > RF39 > UBA660 > CANRGD01. The sequence goes on along the minus strand of CANQIL010000006.1, from coordinate 50,757 downwards.
AAAGAAATTTATGCATCTATCGCAAAGATTCCTTTAAAGATGGTTATTGATATAGATGTAAATATTTCTTCATTAGAAATAGAAAAGAAAGAAAAAGAGAAGTTAAAAAGAATAGGATAAGTTCTTTTTTTCATAATTGGGTGATGTAATGATTATTATTTTATTTTGCTTTTATTTATTTTTAATTATTTTTCAAATAATAAATTTAGTAGAAGCTTTGAAGCTAAAAAGTGCTAAAGAATGGACTAAGACATTTGCAATAATTTTAGCTTCTTTGATAGGCTCATTTATAATGATAATTTTTTCTTTAAATAGTGAAGTCTTAAAAGAACATTGGGCTTTTCTAGATTGGTATTTGATAAGTGCCGCTGCCCTTGGAGCATATTTCTTTGTATTTATTGTAAGCTTTTTATTTATAATTATTAATCGATGCAAAATTGTAAAGAGTAACAAAATAATTGATATAAAAGATATATATCTTTTTGTAGAAATAATAATCATTTTTATTTTGATAATGCTTTTAAAAATAATTTTTTAAGTATTAAATTAGTAATCTAATCAATACTAATAATGGTGATATAAATGGAAACTTTATGGACTGCTACTAGTAATGATAATGATTGTTTAGAATTAAAAAAAGATGAAGATGTAGATATTTTAATTATAGGTGGAGGAATTACAGGATTAAGTATTGCTTATAATTTAATTAATTCAAGAAAAAAAGTTATTTTATTAGAAGCTAATAAAGTAGGAAGTGGTATTACTTCTAGAACTACTGGTAAAATTACTTATTTACAGGGACATTACTTGGATATTTATAAAAAGAATGGTAGGTTTTTAACTAAGAAATATTTAAATTCTCAAAAAGAAGCTATTGAAATTATTAAAAGAACTATATTAGATAATAATATAAAATGTGATTTAGAAGAAGCTTCTTCTTATTTATTTGCGGATACTAAAAAAGGAATAGAGGCGTTAAAAGAAGAAAAAAGAGTATTAAAAGATATAGGGTGTAATGTACAAGTCGTTAAAAATTTTCCTGATAAAAAGAAGTTTGCTTATGGTATAAAAGTACAAGATACTTATACATTTCATCCTTTAAAATACTTATATAGTTTAAAGAAAATTATTAAGAAGAAAATACCAATTTATGAAAATAGTAGAGTTTTAAGTATTGAAAAGAAAGATAATTATTACTTAGCTAAATGTAATAATGGGTTTGTTAAAGCTAAAAAAGTAGTGATTGCTAGTTTTTATCCATATTTTTTAAAACCATTTTTTATGCCTTTAAAAGTTACTTTAGAAAAATCAGTAGTTGGAGCTTTTATAGATAAATATTATAAGTATAGTGCCATTAATGTTGATAAAGAAAATGTATCGATTAGATTTTATAAAGATAAAGATAATAGTTATAAAATATATTTAAGTGGTGGCTATAACATAGCTTGTGAAAATAATATTAAAGAAAATTTTTCTAAGTTAAAAAAAGAAGCAAATAATTATAACTATATCTGGTCTAATATTGATATTATGACGGGGGATTATATGCCTTTTATGGGTAGAATAGATGATAATCTTTTTATCGCAACAGGTTATAATACGTGGGGTATGACTAATGGAACATTAGCTGGTAAAGTAATTAGTGATATGGTACTTGGATATTATAATACTTATGAAGAGTTATTTAATCCTAAGAGGAAAAATTATGCTCATAATTTTTTGGCGGTTACTAGTAGTGTTAAGTCTTTAATAAAAGAAATGGTTTATCATAAGAAAAAATGGTATGATGGTAAAGTTAGTTTTAGAAAAATAGATGGTAAGGATGTTTCTATTTATAAAGATAATATAGGTAGAGAACATATTGTTTATAGTAAGTGTCCTCATTTGGGTTGCAATTTAGTATTTAATGAAGTAGAAAAGACTTGGGATTGTCCATGTCATGGTTCAAGATTTGATATAGATGGTTATGTGATAAATGGACCAAGTAATTATAACATTACTTATAAAAAAGATTAGATTATGCTAGAAGTTAGCGTATTTTTTTTGCAAAAAAGTCAAATTATTGTGCAACTGTAAAAAAAATTAAAAAGTTCTTGACAATACCCAATGGGGGGGGGGTATGATATAGTTAGATAAAAATAGAAACAGTGGAAAAAAGGTGCACAAATATGAATAAAAATTTAAATAGATTTCTAATATTTTTAATAGCTTTCACTATCTGTTTATTTAGTATTGGCTATTCTGTTTTAGAAAGTAGCCTAAGAATAAGTGGTGAAGTAAATTATCGAGCCGATGCTGAGGTTAGAGTAACAAACTTTGTTGCGAAAAGTGTGCCATCTGATATGACTATTCAATATTCAGAATTTTCTAAAAATGAAGTTTTGCTAGGTTATACTTCAACTGATGTTGATGCTTCTGTTACTTTTGAAGTAACTGTAAAGAATAATTCACCTTATACTTTTGTAATAAGTAATATTGAAAATAGTAATATAAATACTTCATATGAACTAGAAAATTATAAATTAGGTGACTTAATAGGTAAGAAAGAAAGTGTAACTTTTAATATAACTTTTAAACATAATACATCATTGTTAGATGCACAAGCAGTTTTATTAAATTTTACTTTTGAAAGGCCTTCGGCTGAAATGTTAATTTATGATAATACGAAAAGTAAATCAAAATGTATTGATGTGAAATGTGCATTAGATGAATTATATCAAAAGTTAAGGTGAAGATTATGAGAATATTAAAGAAAAATTATAAATATTTATTAGGCTTTATTATAGGAATAGTTATAGTAGGTTGTTTTTCAGTTTTTGCTGCAGAGACAATTATTGAAAGTAAAGAAGTAACTTATAAAAATGAAAGAAGTAGTGCCAAAAATGTGCAAGATTCGATTGATGAGTTATATCAAAATTATAAAGATTTAATTGGTGAAAAAGACACTAAATATACAGAAGAAATATTGCATGGAGCAGACCCAGTATTAGGAAAAGGAATGATACCAGTAACTATAGATGCTAAGGGAGCAGTAAAGTATGCCAATGTAAATACTCCTTGGTATAAATATGAAGCTAAGAAGTGGGCTAATGCGGTAATATTAGAAAGTGGAGTTAGTCATAATGTAGGTGATACTATTGAAGAAGATGAAATAGCTGCTTACTTTGTCTGGATACCAAGATATAAATATAAATTATGGAATACAAGTGAAGACCAAAAACTTTATAATTTAGATGATTTAACAGATACTGCAGAAGGGGCTGAAAGTGACCCAACGGCCTTAAGACGTATAACAGGAAATGCAAGATTAATAGATATAGTTTTTGAAAGTAAAGGTACTGATGCTTCAACAGAAATAGCCGATGGAAAATATTATACCCATCCAGCTTTTATTAGTTTTGATGTAAATGGCATATGGGTCGGAAAATTTGAAATATCAGGAAGTGCTGGTTTTGTCAAAGTAAAACCAAATGTATCCTCATGGCGAAGTGCAACAATAGGCACATTTTGGAATGCATTGTATAGTTATAATAGAGAGTTAGATTCACATATGATGAAGAATACGGAATGGGGAGCAGTAGCTTATCTTTCGCACTCAGCTTACGGAATAGGTGCGGAAATAAACGTAAATAACAATCAAAGTTATTTAACAGGATATTCAGCTGCCGCTGGTACTGATCAAAGTAGTTATCCTGGAGATGATACGATAACAGAAACTTATGATACGGCAACAGGATTTCTAGCCTCCACAACAGGAAATATAACAGGAATATATGATATGTCAGGCGGAGCACTTGAATATATGGCCGCTTATCGTGAGGGACAAGATGCCGTAAAAAGTGGCTTAGATAGTGAGTTAACAGAATATCCAAATTATTTCGATAAATATGAGGCAACAACAAGTTGGGATGATTATGGTAAAAGAATTGTAGGAGATGCGACAGGAGAAATGGGACCATTTTACTATTACTATGATAAAGATAAAAATATAAGACCTCATAACGGTTGGCATGCTGATCACTCGCTTTTTGTCGATTCCTTGACACCGTGGTTTCATCGTGGTGGTCTTTTTAATGATGGTGCTGTTGCAGGTCAGTTTAGTTTCAGTAGGAACACCGGTGGAGCGGACGGTGCTGTTTCTGCCCGATTGGTACTTGCAGTATAAAGAAGGTGAAAAAGTGTATATAAGAAAAAATATAAAATATTTATTAGGCTTTATCATAGGAATAATAGTTGCAGGTACTTTTTCAGTTTACGCTATAAGTTCACTTATTGATAGTAAAGTAGTAAGCTATGATAATAATAAGAGCAAAAACAATATTGAAAATGTTCAAGATTCAATTGATGATTTATATCAAAAATATAAAGATTTTAGTAAAGAACAAGATAGTAAATATACAGAAAGTATATTGAATGGAACAGATCCAGTTTTAGGTAAAGGAATGATACCGGTAACTATTGATGATGAGGGAATAGTAAAATATGCCAATATTAATACACCATGGTATTCTTATGAAGAAAAAGATGGGCTAATGCGGTAATATTAGAAAATGGTATTACTCATAATGTAGGCGATACAATTAAAGAAAGTGAAATAGCTGCTTACTTTGTCTGGATACCAAGATATAAATATAAATTATGGAATACAAGTGAAGACCAAAAACTTTATAGTTTAAATAATTTAACTGATACTGTAGAAGGTGCTGAAAGTGACCCAACTGCCTTAAGACGTATAACAGGAAATGCTAGATTAATAGATGTTGTTTTTGAAAATAAAAATACTGAAGCATCAACAGAAATAGTTGATGGAGAATACTATACACATCCAGCTTTTACAAGTTTTGATGTTAATGGTTTATGGGTAGGTAAATTTGAAATATCAGGAAGTGAGAACTCTGTCAAAGTAAAACCAAATGTTTCTTCTTGGAGAGGTGCTAAAGTAGGTACATTCTGGCATGCCTTATATAACTATAATAGGGAACTAGATTCACACATGATGAAAAATACGGAGTGGGGAGCAGCTGCTTATCTTTCACATTCAATTTATGGTATTGGTAATGAAATAAATATAAATAATAATGAAAGCTATTTAACAGGATATTCGGCAGCCGCAAATACTGACCAAAGTTCATATCCTGGAAAATCTGGAACAGATGATTCGGTTACAAAACCTTATGATACCTCAACAGGATTTTTAGCTTCTACAACAGGAAACATAACAGGAATATATGACATGTCAGGTGGAGCCCATGAATATATGGCTGCTTATCGTGAGGGACAGGATGTTAGTAAAAGTGGATTAGATAGTGAATTAACAGAGTATCCAAATTATTTTGATAGATATGGCGAAGCAACAGGTCCATCGGATTACGGAAAAAGAATAATAGGAGATGCAACAGGAGAAATTGGACCATTTTACTATTATTATGATAAAAAAGTGTCTTCAAATAATTATAAAAGAGCTCATAATGCTTGGTATGCTGATAATGCAAGTTTTGTTTACTTGACACTTCCCTGGTTTGCTCGTGGAGGTAATTACCAAGATGGTGGCTTGGCAGGCCAGTTCGATTTTAGTAGGGACACTGGTGAAGCATTTAACTATGCTACTGCTCGTTTAGTACTAGCAGTTAAGTAATTTAAGTAGTAAATTTCCTTAAAATCGTGTTATAATTCAATTAGTGATGATTATGAAAAATAAATATAAATATACACTAAAAGGTTTTATAGGTCATTTTTGGGTTGTAACTAAACATCGATTTAAAGTTTTTTGTCTTTGCGTAAGAGTAGGTATTCCTTGGCAGGGTTTAGTTCATGATTTATCAAAATATAGTCCGGAGGAATTTTTAGAGGGTGTTAAATATTTTGATGGTAAAAAAAGTCCTATTAGTAATTGTAAAAATGATATAGGCTACTCAAAAGCTTGGCTTCATCATAAAGGTAGAAATAAACATCATATAGAATACTGGTATGACTATGCTTCCTATATTGAAGTACCTAATATACCATATAAATATTTCTTAGAAATGGTCTGTGATAATTTTGCAGCTGGTATGGCTTATCAAGGTAAGAATTGGACTAAAGAATATCAACTTACTTATTGGAATAAAACTAAAGATAAGATGAAATTTCCCGATGGAATGAAAGAATTGTTAACAAGAATTTATACTGATGTAAGTATTTATGGAATTAATGAAGTATTAACAAAGAAAAATTTAAAAAAATTATATGATGAATACATGGTGGATTAATATGGAGTATGGGTTTAATAAAACATTAAGTGAACAAGAAAAACTATTTGAAAAAATATTAAGAAATAATAAAAAACTATGGAATGTTTTAGAAGCATTAGAAGAATATGCTCTAAAAAATAAATCTTTTAAAAATTATTATTTAGGAGCAGGAGCTTTAAATGAAACGGTTTTTAATTATTATCATAATTTTGATGATAATTATGGTATAAAAGATTATGATATAGTTTATTTTGATGAAGATACATCTTATGAAAAAGAGGATATTATTATAAAAGAACTTTCAAGCTTACTAAAAAATATTGATGTTTGCCTGGATATAAAGAATCAAGCTAGAGTTCATTTATGGTGTAAGGGGAAGAGTGAAGCTTTTAGTGTTGAAGAAGCTATAAGTAGGTGGAGTACTACTGTAACTTGTATTGGAGTAAGAGTTGAAAATAATACTTTAAAAATATTTGCTCCTTATGGGTTAAATGATTTATTTGGTATGATAATAAGGCCAGTAAAATTTGAATTTACAGAAGAAAAGTATAATGAAAAAGTAAAAAAGTTAAAAGAAAAATGGCCTATGTTAGATATAAGAAAGTGGTGATATAAGTTTGAAAAAATTTAATTTTCAAAAATCGCTTGAAAATGGTACTTTATTTGAAGATGCTGATGCAGAAATAAAAAGACAACAACAGAAAGCCCAAATAATAGAGTTATTGAGGGCTTTAAAATATTTATTCTTTATTTTGCTTTTTCCATTTATTTTGTTATTTTTAGTTATCGCTTACTTAGTACATAATACTAAATAGATAACTTCTTTTTTTAATCACTTTTTAGCACTCCTGCTTGACAAGTGCTAATTATTGAGTATAATTAATAGCGAGGTGATAAAAAATGTACGGTTATCCAAATGAAGAAAATAATGAAAATGTATTAGAAAAATATGGACGTAATATCTGTAAAGATGCTAAGGATGGAAAAATTGATCCAGTAATTGGTAGAGATGAAGAAATTCGTAGTATTACAAGAGTATTGTCTAGAAAAACAAAAAACAATCCTGTTTTAATAGGTGAACCAGGTGTTGGTAAAACCGCTATTGTCGAAGGACTTGCCTTAAGAATAGTAAAGGGTGATGTACCTAGTTCCTTAAAAGATAAAACTATTTGGGAATTAGATATGGCGGCTTTAGTAGCTGGAGCTAAATATCGTGGTGAATTTGAAGAAAGATTAAAAAATGTCTTAGAAGAAGTTAAGAAAAGTGCCGGCGAAATTATTATGTTTATTGATGAAATTCATATGATAGTTGGTACTGGTAAAACAGATGGCGCTATGGATACATCTAATATTTTAAAGCCTATGCTTGCTAGGGGAGAAATACATGTAATTGGGGCGACAACTTTGAAAGAGTATCGTGAATATATTGAAAAAGATGGCGCTTTAGAAAGACGTTTTCAAAAAGTTAAAGTAGAAGAGCCTAATGTCATAGATACTATAACTATTTTAAGAGGTTTAAAAGAACGTTTTGAAATTCATCATGGTGTAAGTATTACAGATAAAGCTTTAATAAGTGCCGCCACTTTATCAAATAGATATATAACAGATAGATTTTTACCTGATAAAGCTATTGATTTAGTAGATGAAGCTTGCGCTACTATTCGAGTTCAGATGGATTCTGTTCCTTTTGAACTTGATACATTAACTCATGATATTATGCGTCTAGAAATAGAACGAGAAGCTTTAAAAAAAGAAAAAGATGAGTTATCTAAAAAGAGATTAGAAAAAATTAATGAGGAGTTAGCAACGTTAAAAGAAAAAGAAAGTTCTTTGAAAGAAGCTTGGAATAAAGAAAAAGAAATTAATGAAGATATAAAGAAGAAAAAGAAAGAAATAGAACAAGCTAAGTTTGCTTTGGAGCAAGCTGAAAATGATTATGACTTAGAAAGAGCAGCAGTTTTACGACATGGCGAAATTCCTAAATTAGAAAAAGAATTAGTAGCTTTAAATAATATGGAAAAAAATAAAATACTTAGTGATGTTGTGACAGATGAAGATATTTGTAAAATTATTGCTAAATGGACCAATATACCAGTTACGAAATTAATTGAATCGGAAAAAGAAAAACTATTAAGCTTAGAAGCTGATATGAAAAAAAGAGTAATGGGACAAGATGAAGCTTTAAAATTAGTTAGTGATGCTGTTATTAGGTCGCGTAGTGGAATTAAAGATGCTAATAAACCCATTGCAACATTCATGTTTTTAGGACCAACTGGTGTTGGTAAAACGGAAGTAGCTCGTACTTTAGCTTATGAACTTTTTGATGATGAAAAACATATGATACGTATTGATATGAGTGAATATATGGAAAAATTTAGTGTATCTAGATTAATTGGTTCGCCTCCTGGCTATATTGGTTATGAAGAGGGTGGTCAATTAACCGAGGCAGTTAGAAGAAATCCTTATAGTATCGTCCTATTTGATGAAGTTGAAAAAGCTCATCCCGAAGTATTAAATTTATTATTACAAATACTAGATGATGGACGAGTAACTGATTCTAATGGTAGATTAATTGATTTTAAAAATACTATTATTATAATGACATCTAATTTAGGTAGTGAATATATTTTAGATGGACATACTGAATTAGTTGCTAAAGCTTTAAAAGAACATTTTCGCCCTGAATTTATTAATAGAATAGATGAGATTATTACCTTTAAGCCATTAAGTAGAGATTCATTACGAGAAATATTAGGAAAAATTATTAGAGATATTGAAAAAAGATTAAATGACTTATCATTAAAAATAGTCCTTACATCTAAAGCTGAAGATGCCTTTTTAAATATAGGATATGATGTTAATTATGGAGCTAGACCTTTAAAAAGATTAGTTAGTAGAACACTTGAAACAGATATGGCTAAATTAATTATAGATGGCTCTATTAAAAGTAATGATACTATTTTAGTTGACTATAAAGATGACAAATTTTTAATAAGTAAAAAAACGAATTAAATTATTTTTAAAACTATGATATACTCTTCTTAGAAGAGGTGGGCATTATGCAATTTTTAAAAGGACTTGCTAAAGTCATATTAGGATTTTTTATAGGAACATCAATGCTTTTGATTATTTTAAGTTTTTCAGTTAAAGGGCTTTTTTCTAATGTGATTTTGAAAAGCAGTACTATTGTTACTAAGTTAGCTGGTGATGAGATAGTTGAAAATGTTAAGACAGGAAATGAGCTTGTTGATGAAAAAATACAGGAACTTTTAAAGGATAAAGAATTAAATGCTTTAGTTCAAAAATATATTGATAAGACTTTAGAGGGATTAGTTTCTGATGATGCTTTAGATGATATTAATATTGAAAAAGATATTATAGAGTTTGTAGAGGAACATGAAGACTTAATTGAAGAAAAATTAGGAGTAGATATTAAAGAAGAATACTATGAAGAAGCTAAAAATCAAGAAGAGTCTCACGAAATAACTAATGAGTATAAAAAAGCTATTGAAAGTAGTAAAGAAAATTTGCCAGATGAAGTAAAAGAAATAGTAAAATACTTTAATTTCTTTTTAACAATGAAATGTCGTTTAATTTTATTTGGTATTTTAATAATAAGTACGATACTTATGGCATTATTACAAAAATCATACTATAAATGGATTAGTACTTTAGCAACATCAGCTATATCTTGTGGAGTTATGCTATTCTTAATGTCATTTGCTTTTGATGGAATAATGACTTATATATTAAAAAATACTGGTAGTACGGGAAGCTTTAGTATGTCAGTTCTAACAAGAAATTCGCTAATTACTTTGATTAGTGGTATTGTAGTATTAATAATTTATACAATTATTAATAGGGTGCTTGCCAAAAATAAAGAAAAAATATCTCCAAAAGAAAAGATAGATAGTTAAAAAAAATAAATAGAAAAATCTATTTATTAGTTAATATCTTTTATAGTTATTTCATTAGGAGCAATACGATCTAGCTTATTCCAAGAAATAGGCATAGAGATAGTAGGTTTATCCTTTAATCTTAACGAGTAGGGGGCAACAAAAGTTGCGCCTTTTATGTTTCTTTGCCAATCAATAAAAATTTTACTTTTACGAGAATTAAGTCTTATATTACAAGTATATTTTTTGGGATTTTGTAATTCCATTAATTCAGCTATTTTTTTAGAAACATCACGGAATTTTTGCCAAGACATTTTTTCAGTAATAGGAATCATTATATGATAGCCCTTACCACCACTAGTTTTTAAAGTTGGATGCAAAGAAAATTCTTTTAAGACTTTATTTATTTCTTTTACAGAATTACGTATTTCTTCTAAAGAGACATTTTTATCAGGGTCTAAGTCTAAAACCATTAAATCAGGATTATTAATCTTATCAATTTTACTACCCCAGATATGAAATTCATAAGAATTATTTTGTACTTCATAAATTAAGCCTTTTTCATCTTTAATATAATAATAGTCTTCCTTAAGACCTTTGGAATTAGGAATAATTTTCTTACCTAAATAAGGATTAGTAGGAAAATGCTTCATAAAAAATTTTTCGCCATTTTCATTAGGCATTCTAATAGTACTAATAAAACGATTCTTAATTAAAGGAAGCATCTTTTTAGCTATTTTATGATAATAAAGAGCTATATCTAATTTAGTAATTTTGGGATTTTTAAAAATAACTTTATCGGGATGAGTTATTTTAATTCCACAAACTATAGAATCATCTTTGGAAGTTACTTCTTTTTTTTTATTAGTAGCAATCTCACTCATAGTTCTATTAGTTTTAATACTTTTATTATATTTACTTATTCCACTAGTACTTTTGGCATATTCATCTTTTTCTTTAATGAGAAGCCAATTATCTTCTTTAAAATGAACTAGGCTCCATTTACCTTTTAATCTTTTTCCTTTTAAGATAAACTTTATATTACCATTTTTATAAGCTTGTTTTATATTACCAAGTGGGGCATAATAACCGCTATCCCATAACATTACTGTTCCTGCTCCATATTCTCCTTTAGGAATAATACCTTCAAAAGTACGATAAGAGATAGGGTGGTCTTCTACATTAACAGCTAATCTTTTATCTTTAGGATTAAAAGATGGTCCTTTAGGTATAGCAAAGCTTAATAAAACACCATCACATTCTAGACGTAAATCATAATGGTCGTGTGATGCAATATGATGTTGAACGGAAAACTTTAATTTTTTAGTAGATGGTTTTACTTTACCAACTGGTTCAGTAGTTTTTTTAAAATCTCTTTTAGCATTATATTCTTTTAATTTAGCCATATACATTACCTCATTTTTAGTATGAAAAAAATAGTTAAAAATATAACTATTTTTGCATTTTACATAAAAAATTCATTATTATCTAAGTGCATCTTATTCATAGAAAAAGCATCATTAGTAAAGTTATCTAGGAAATTAACATAGTTATTATTGTTATTCATCATAGGTTTTTCTAAAAAGTCATTGGCACCATTTTTTAATTTCTTTTCGTAATATTCAAACAATTCTTTAAAACGTGAATAGTGAACTATTTCTCTTTGTCTTAACCAAAGTAGGGGACCAATTACATCAGGGTCATCAGTTAAATCAATTAAGTTTTCATAAACAGCTCTAGCTTTTTGTTCGGCAGCCATATCTTCAGAAATATCAGCTAAAGGATCACCAGTAGTAGCAAAGTATGTTACAGTAAATGGTACACCATTAGAATCAGTAGGATATAGAGCTTTAGCATGTTCAGCATAGTGAGCATCTAGGCCAGCTTCTTCTATTTCATTCATAGTAGCATCTTTCATTAATTGATAAATCATAGTAGAAATCATTTCAACATGAGCTAGTTCTTCAGTACCAATATCAGTTAAAAGAGCTTTACCAATATCATCAGGCATTGTGAATCTTTGATTTAAGTAACGTAGAGCAGCAGCTAGTTCACCGTTGGAGCCGCCATATTGAGTAACTAAATACTTAGCCATTCTTAAATCTTTCTTTTTGATATTAATTGGGTATTGTAACTTTTTACAATATTTAAACATTTACATCACGCTCCCAAGGCCAAGATCCATCTACCCAAGAAAAATGGTTAGAAGATGAGTTTTCACTATTAACAGTTAATGGGCCATATTTTTGTTCATAGCTTTTAGTTAATTCCATTTCTTTGTTACGATAGTCATTAAATAAAGCTATCATACTTGAATCATTTGGATGAATATCCAAGTATAGGTTTAATTCATGAGCTGCGAAAGAAATTTCAGCTAATTCAAGAAACATTCTTTCTCTTTCATTGTCTGCTTTTAATTTAGCAGGTTTGTAATCTTTGTATTGGCTATATAGATTAGCAAATAAATTTCCTTTTTCAAATCCTTCTTTTGGGGGAAATAAAGATGGATTTGTATCTAAAAATTTATCATTTGTCATATTTCTAAGCCAATTATTATTAAAATAATTATATCTATTCATATTTTCTCCTCTCAGTTTAAAATATTCTTTTCTAGGTAAATATGTATAGATAAATACCCAAGTTATGGAAAAATGCTTGCAATTTTTACTAATTTATTATAAAATAAAGAAGTCAATTGAGATGGCGCCATTGGTGAAGTGGTTAACACGCTGGTTTGTGGCACCAGTATGCAAGAGTTCGATCCTCTTATGACGCCCCATATTGAATTTAAGGTTCACAGTATTTGATATTGTGGACTTTTTATTTTTAAAAAATCTAGACAGTGTCTAGAAAATTTAGTTACCTTGTTGGAATAAAATAAGAGAAAATTACATATTAAATAGTAGAATAATTTTATTAATTAGGAGAGTGAAGATTACGGAGAAATTTATGTATCCTGTTTTATATATGCGTATTACGCAAGGGTATATGATAGGAAGTCATAAAGGTTATTATGCTGTTGATGATGGTTGTTCTGATACAGCTAAAGATTATATGGTGGCGCCATTTAGTGGTACGGTAAAACAAATATATCCTCAGTATGAAAATCAAGTTTTTTTTGAAAGTGATAATCCTGTTTTGTTTGCTGATGGAACAGAAGATTATGCAACAGTAATGCTTTCTCATCAAGATAGTCCAATGTCTTATGGTATGGCTATAGGAAAACATTATAATCAAGGTGAAAAAATTTATGTTGAGGGTGGTAGATATGCTGGTAAAAATGGAGCTATTGCGACTCATGTTCATTTAGAATTTGCTAGAGGAAAATATACAGGTTGGCATAAAAATGAATATGGCTATTACTGTATAAATAATGGTAAGAAGCCAGAAGAGTGTTGCTTTATAGATGATAGTTATCATATTTTATATAATTATGGATATAACTTTAAAAAAGTAGAAGCTTTAGATGAATATACAACGGGTAACTATATAACACTATTTAATATGAATGTAAGAAGTGGGGCTGGTACGGATAAAGCTATTTTAAAAGTAAAAGATTTAACAGAAGATGGCAAAGAGCACGCTACTAGTAAGAGAGCTAATGATGTAGCTGTTTATAAAGAAAAGACAGTTTTTACGGCTAAAGAAATAATAAATAAAGATTCATCAGTTTGGGCTAAGAGTCCAAGTGGTTATATCTGTCTAAAAGATAGTAGTCAAATATATTGTGAAAAAGTATAAATAAAGAATTAATAGTTTAATTTCTAGATTAATTCTTTTTTTTAGAAATAATTCATCAATTTACATTTTAAAGTATACATGGTACAATATAGGAGTTCAATGAGGGGATTAGATGAAGTTATTAGTAGAGTTTAATAAAAAGGAAGAAATTAGTAATTACTGTGATGGAGTTATTTTAGCTTTAAAAGATTATGCAGTTATGGGTAAATATTACTATACTTTAGATGAAATTGAAGAAATAAAAGAAAAGTATAAAGAAAAGGAAATATTTGTAAGTTTAAATAAAAACTTTTTTAATGATGATATTGAAGGATTAAAAGAAGTTTTAAAAAGACTTAGTAAGATTAATATTAAAGGAATATTCTTTTATGATTTAGCTATTTTACAATTAAAAAGAGAATTAAATCTTTCTATTGACTTAGTTTGGAATCAAACCTTTATGGTTAATAATTATATGACTTGTAATTATTATTATGAAAAAGGTGTAAAGTATGCTTTATTAAGTAAGGAAATTACTTTAGATGAAATAAAAGAAATTATTAAAAATACTAAATTAAAATGTATGGTTGAAGTTTTAAGTTATCCTAGTGTTGCTTTTTCTAAGAGAAAATTACTTACTAATTACTATAAAGATTTACAAAAAAATAAAAGTGAAGAGTTAGTAATAGAAGATAGAGCATCTAAAAATAAACTACTTGTGAAAGAAGAAAAAGATGGAACAGCCTTTTATAAAGATAGTTTAACTAATGGTACTAGTATTATAAAAGAGCTGTATGATGTGGGTTGTAGTTATATTATAATGCGTGATGATATGGAAAATGATTTTGATATATTACTTAAAGATACTTATAATTATCTAAAAAATAAATGTTTAGATAATGAGTATATTTTAAAATATAAAAAATTAGGGGAAGATACAAACTTTTTCTTTAATAAAACTATTTATAAGGTGAAGAAAAATGGCAAGAATTGAGTTATTGGCACCAGCTGGTGATTTAGAAAGATTAAAGGTAAATTTATTATATGGAGCTGATAGTGTTTATATTGGTGGTGAAAATTATAGTTTAAGAGCTAATGCGACTAATTTTACTTTAGAAGAAATAAAAGAGGGTTGTGAGTTTGCCCATAAATTAGGTAAAAAAGTTTTCTTAACTTTAAATATTGTTTTTCATAATGAAGATATGGAAAATGTTTTTAAGTATATAGATGATGTAGCTAAATGTGGGATTGATGCTTTTATTGTAAGTGATGCTTTTATAATTAGTTATATAAAGAAAAATTATCCTCATATAGAAGTACATTTATCTACACAAAACTCAACTACTAATTATGAAGCTGTTAATTATTTTAAAGAAGAGGGTATTGATAGAGTTGTTTTAGCAAGAGAAACTTCTAAAAAAGAAATTGAAGAAATTATTAAAAAGACAAATGTAGATACTGAAGTTTTTATTCATGGGGCAATGTGTACTTGCTTTAGTGGTAGGTGTGCTTTATCAAATTATGTTACTAATAGGGATGCTAATAGAGGGGGATGTAGTCAAGTTTGCCGGTTTAGTTTTAAATGTAAGGAAGAAAAAGATTTTACTCTCGCAACTAAAGATTTGAATATGGCTAAGTACATAAAAGATTTAATAGATATAGGTGTTAAGAGTTTAAAAATAGAAGGTAGAATGCGTTCTCTTTATTATCTCGCAACGGTAATTAGTTCTTATAGAAAGATAATTGATGGTATTTATGATAATACTCTTACTGAAGAAGAACTTTCTTTACTTGATGCTAGAGTTAAGAAAGTAGCTAATAGAGAAAACTCAAGTCACTATTTTTTGAAAGAGGCTGATTGGACTGATCAGTATTATACAGGTCGTGTTGAAGTTTCTAATCAGGATTATTTAGGTTTAATTGTCGATTATGACTCTAAAAATAATTGCTTAGTATTAATAGAAAGAAATTATTTTAAACCCGGTGATAATGTTGAGATATTTACTCCTAAAGGAGATACTTATAATTATGTTATTGATAAAATATATGATGAAGATATGAATGAGTTAGAAGTAGCTAGACATCCGGATGAAGTATTAAAATTAAAGTTTCCTAAAAAATTAGAAAAATATTCTATGATTAGATTAGTGTAATTTTTTTAATAAATTTATAAAGTTTTAACGTATAATAAATATGAAGCCTAATAAAGGAGGAAATTTTTATGAAATATATGAAAGAAGTAAAAGAGAATTTTTTAAATAAAGAAAAATATCTTTCACAGTACGCTACGAAAAGTAGTGAAGCACTACGTTTTTATGATGAAGAAGAAGATTATCGTCCTCCCTTTTTTCATGATATAGATAGGATAATTCATTCTTATTCATATACAAGATATTTAGATAAGACCCAAGTTTTTCCACGAAGTAATAATGACCATATAAGTAAAAGAATTACCCATGTCCAACTAGTTAGTAAAATAGCCAGAACCATAGGCAGAGCCCTTAACTTAAACGAAGACTTAATTGAAGCCATTGCTCTAGGACATGATATTGGTCATACTCCTTTAGGTCATGAAGGAGAAGCTTTATTAAATGAAATTTCTAAAAGAGAATTAAATGAGTATTTTGCTCATAATATTCAAAGTGTAAGACATTTAATGGAAGTAGAAAATGATGGTAAAGGCTTAAACTTAACTATCCAAGTGCTTGATGGCATTATGTGCCATAATGGGGAAATGCTTGATAATGTTTATGAAAAAATTACTAAGACTAAAGAAGAAGTTAAGAGTGATTATGAACTTGCCTATAAAGACTTAAAAGCTGTAGCTAGTCGTCATCCGATGACTTTAGAGGGTTGTGTTGTTAGGATTAGTGATATTATTGGCTATATTGGTAGAGATATTGAAGATGCTATTTTAATAGGTAAAATAAAAAGAGAAGATTTACCTGAAGATATCGTTTCAGTTTTAGGTGATAATAATAAAGATATTGTTAATAATATAATTAATGATATTATTGAAAATAGTTTTAATAAACCATATATTAAATTAAGTAAAAAAGTATTTGACGCTTTATTAAAACTAAAGAAATTTAATTATGAACATATTTATAAATATAGCCTAACTGCTAAAGAAAAGGCATATTATAAAGAGGGGATGAATAAACTTTTTTATGAATATTTAGAAGATATTGTGAATGATAATAAGAAAAGTATTATTTTTAGAATATTTCTAGATAATCAAGTTAAAAGCTATATGGATAATACAAATGATAAAAGAAAAGTCATAGATTTTATTGCTGGTATGACAGATGAATTATTTATGAGTGAAGTAAAAAGAGTTTGCCAAAATGAAGAAAAAGTGCTATAATATGACTGCTTCTTTTGAAAAGGAAGTAATTAGTTATTGCAAATTAGAAAAAAATATGCTATACTATAGCGAGTTGAGTAGAAGTACTCGATTATTTATATTTAGAGGTGACAAAAATGGGAAATAAAAATACTGTTTATTTAACACAAGAAGGTTTAGATGAACTTAAAGAAGAATTAGATGAATTGATAAATGTAAAGCGTCCTGAAAATATTCAAGCTATTAAAGAAGCTAGAGCTTTAGGCGATTTATCTGAAAATGCGGAATATGATGCTGCGCGTAATGAACAAGCTGTAATTGAAGCTAGAATTAAGCAATTAGAAAAAATGTTAGAAAATGTTTCTATTATAACAGATGTTTCAAATGATAAAGTTAGTATTGGTAATACTGTCTCAATTAAATATGTTGATGATGATGAAGAAGATGAATATAAAATTGTTGGTAGCCAAGAAGCTGATCCATTTGAAAGTAAAATTTCTAATGAGAGTCCTATTGCCAAAGCTCTATTTGACCATAAAGTTGGCGATATAGTAACAGTTGAAAGTCCTAATGGTAATTACCAAATCGAAATAATTGACATTCAATAATATAATTCGACAAATTTTTAAGAAAAAATAGTTTACTTTTAAAGTAGCTATTTTTTTTGAGGTGGAATATGAATGTTTTCTTTTACTTTATTATTATGCTTTTTAAATTTAATGGGAAATTTGTGAGAGAAGAAGTCATTCCTTTTTATAATAGTAATGGTTATATTTATAAGATTAATATAAATATTATGGTTAATGGTTATAAGGAATTAGAAATTAAGCCAAAAGTTTTTGAGTCTCTAAGAGAATATAAAGATTTAAAGGAAAAAGATAAAACATTAGTTAAGATAAATATTCTAAGTAAAGATAAATACGTTTATGAAAAAGGAAGCTTTAACATAGAAACAGATGATTTTAAAGTAGATAGAAGAAATTATGAATTTTTAAAAGAAGGCGGCTTTGATGGTAAAAAGATAAATAAAATATTTATTCCGTGGCAAGAAGATTTACAAAAAAAAGAAACTGATCTTGAAAAAATAAAAGAGGCTTATGACTACTTTTACTTAAATGTTTTAGAGTTTTCTTATGATGACAAAATATTTTATTATATGGATAATTATAAAGATATAGATTATGATAAAGGTTTTAAATTGTATATAAAAATAAATGATAATTATAAAGATATTTATAAAGATTATGATTATTATGGTAAAATTTCATTTAAATTAAAAAAACTTTGAAATAGCAGCTTAAAAATAGAAGCAGTTTTCAAAGTTTTTTTTTAAAAGCTACTTTAAAAAAAAAGATAATTAGGTTATACTATAGTAGAATAAGAATAGGAGCGTGTTAAAATGGTTTTTAGAAAGCCTTATGCTTTTTTGATAAAGAACTTTAAAAAAATTCATATATTTTTGTTAGTATTATGCGCTTTTATATACTATAAAGTTATTCAAATAAGTGGCTTTGTTAGTCAATTTATGGAATTTGGTTCATATGATTCTTATAATGAACCAATTAGTGGTTATATTAACTTTTTTATATATCTTATTTTAATTATTATAATTGTGACAAGCGTTGCTTTAGTATTTTTATTAAAAAGAAAGAATAAGCCTTGGAAATTATATTTATTACCAGTATTTACGTATTTTTTAATTTTACTTATCTTTGCCTGGACTTCTGGTTTTTTTAATACTTATATGGGTGGTACAGAAACAACCAATATTAGAATGATTAGAGATATATTAGGAATATTATCATTCTTTCAATATCCAGTTTTCTTAATACTATTAATGAGAATATTTGGTATAGATTTAAGAAAATTTAATTTTAATCAAGATGAAGAATTCTTAGAATTAGATAATGAAGATAGAGAAGAATTTGAAATAAGTATTAATATTGATAAAGAATCCTTTAAAAGAACATTTAAAAGAGCTCTTAGAAATATTAATTACTTTTATCAAGAACATAAATTAATATGTAATTTAGTAGGTATTGTAATAGCAGTAATTTTGTTAAAAAATTTATATACTTATGTTTTTATTACTAATAAATCTTATAAACAAGGAGAAATATTTAATGCTAATGGATATTCTATTACTATAAATAATAGTTATTATACTGATAAAGATTTTAAAGGTGATGTTATATCTAAGAAAAATAATTTTGTAATTATTGATATGACAATAAAAAATAATTATCAGAAAAGAGAAGTAAACTTAAGTAATTTTCATATTATGAACGGTATTAATAATTATGCAGTAACTTCTAAGACGTATGAGAATGATTTTAAAGATTTAGGTAAAATTTTAGATTCGGTACAAGAAGTTAGTAGAGATCAAGAAATTAGAACAATGGTTGTTTATAGAGTAGATAAAAAACTTCCTAAAAATAGATTTGTTTTATATTATCAAGAATTAGAAGGAGATAATCATTTAAGAAAAATAAAATTAAAAATAGATGATGTTTCAGAAATAAAAGAAAATGAAACTATTGATTTTGGAAAAGGGCTTTCTATTAATTATAATGGTGAAGATGAAAAAATTATTTTTGATGATATGCAGATAGTTGATAATGTTACTTATAAAACTAGATTATGCAATACACAACGATGTGAAACAACTAGTCGTGTTTATACGGCAAAAGCAAATGAAAAGATTTTATATTTAAGTTATGCTTCTAATGAATTAGATAGTACAAAGATGATTGACTTTTCGACTAATTATGGTAAAATTAGTTATAAGGATAGTGAAGGAAAAGAGAAGATAGTTGACTTAGAGAGTGCTGTTGTTGCTAAATACTCAGGTAAGTACTTATATTTAAAGGTTCCAGCAGAGATTGCTACTGCTGAAGAAATAAATATTATATATACAATTAGAAATAATAAATATATATATAATTTGAAAAAAGGAGAATAGATTATGGATAAAAAGATAAAAAGGTATTTAAAGATTGCAGTAACAGTTGTTATTGTTGCTTTGTTTGTTTGGTTTTTGATACTATATCCTTTAACTACGTTTAGAAAATATGAAAAGCAAATGACAGAAGCTGCTGAAAAGTATTTTGTTATTAAACCAGGTGAATTACCTACTGGTGAGAGAATTAAGACTTTGACATTACAAGATTTATTCTTTGGTTCTTATATAAAAGAAGATTTATATATTCCTTATACTAAAGAGCCATGTTCATTAAAAGATAGTTGGGTAAAGGTTAGAAAAGAAAATGATGAGTATAAATATTATACTTATTTAAAGTGTGGAATTTTATCTTCAACTATTGACCATAAAGGACCAACAATTACTTTAAATGGTGATGAGAAAATGACGGTAACTAGAGGGGAGAAATTTACTGACCCTGGAGTTAAGAGTGTTGTTGATAATAAAGATGGAAAAATGAGTACAAATAAAGTTACAGTTACTAATAATGTTGATACTAGTAAGACAGGAACTTATGAAGTTAATTATGTAGCTTTTGATAGTTTAAGTAATAAAACGGAAGTAAAAAGAACTGTTGAAGTAGTAGAAAGATTAAAATCTACAACTGAAAAGTTATTAGATGGTAGTAAGAATTTTAAAGGTAATCCAGATAATAATTATATATATTTCTCTAATATCTTATTTAGAATTATTGATGTAGATGGTGATAATGTAAGAATAGTTACTAATATAGATATTGCTAATGTTAATTATGATGGAGTAGAAAAATGGTTAAATGATGTATTTTATAAACATTTAACTGACGCATCTAAGAAATTAATTGTTGAAAATAAATATTGTAATATGAAATTAAGTGATAGTAATTTAAATGCAACAGAATGTAATTCTTATACAGGAAAGAAAAAAATATATATTCCTTCAATTACAGATATTAATAAGGCTGAACTAGATGGTAATAATTATCTAAAGCCAGGAACGATAAGTTGGACAGCTAATGAAAAGGACAAGAATGAAGCTTATGTAGTTAGAAATTTCTTTATAGGTTCTACTGGCAACTATATGTCATTAGCAGAAAAATATAATTTTGGTGTTAAGCCAGTAATAACTATTAAAGGTGATGCCTTAATTAAAGATGGTGATGGTACTATTGATAATCCATTTAGACTTGACGATTATACGAAAGCCAAAGCAGATACACCAGTTTCTGAGAGAAATGCAGGAGAGTATGTTGATATAAATGGTTATCCATTTAGAATAATTGAAGCAGATAGTGATGGAACTACAAAAGTTATAGCTAATTTTGTATTATCTTCAGATTCGGCTCAAACTTTAACTTCTTATGGAGACAATGAAAGAATATATAATCCTACAAAGAAGAATAATATTGGTTATTTCATTAACAATAAGGCTTCAGAATATTTTGATACATCTTATTTTGTAAATAAGAATATTAGTGTTCCAATATATAAGAGTGACCCAGCTTATGGAAAAGAAGACAGCGTAAAAAAATACAAAGTTAAATTTTCAGCACCAAGTACTTATGATATGTTTAGTGCAGGAGGTAATATTGGTGAATCTTACTGGTTTAAAGATTCGTCAAAAGATATTAGTTTGGCAAATGCTATTTCTAATATAAGTTCTTATATGTATGGAGAGACTATGACAGGTTCTTTTGGGGTAAGAGTAGTTGGCTATTTAAAGAGTGATGTTATAATTAATAGTGGAAAAGGTACTTCTGATAATCCATATAAAGTAAGTAGGTAGGTGTAATAAATGAAAAAAGCAAAGAAAAAAAATAGAAAGTTAAAAAAATATGTAGTAATTATTGTTACTGCAGTTCTTTGCTTTTTATTATTTAGTGGCTTCCTTATTTTCTATCTCATAAATGAGAATAAATATTTTGAAATAGAAAGTCGAGCTAAGGATGTTAGTGAAAATACAAAAAAAGATAAAGACAATCGTGAAACGATTGGTTGGATAAGAATTCAAGGAACGGATATTGATTATCCTGTTCTGTATGTTCCAGACCATAATTTTACATATGAAATGGGAGACTTTGCTTGGACAGAGGCAAAATTTGATGAATTAAATAATATTACTTATATAAAAGGACATAATATTTTGAATTTATCAAAGAATCCTTTGATAGGAGTTAAATATCATAGTAGATTTGAGCAGTTAATGAGTTTTACTTATTTCGATTTTGTTAAAGAAAATAAATATATACAATATACAATTAATGGTGAAGATTATCTATTTAAAATATTTGCTGTGTCATATCCACGTGCTTCAGAGATAGATGATTTAAATACAGATAAATATAGTAAGAAAGAAATGCAGAAATATATTGATAAAGCAAAAGAAGAAAGCATATTTGATTTTGATGTAAATGTTAATAGTAATGATAAAATTATTTCATTAATAACTTGTACTAGAATGTTTGATACAGCAGCTTATTCTTTTAAAGTAGATGCAAGACTGGTTAGAAAATTAGAATTGGTAAAAAACTATGATGTTAAAAAGACAAAAAAATATAAAGAAGTTGAAAAACAAATGAAAGGTGGAAATTCAAATGAAGAATCGAATGAAGAAATTTAGGAAAAGAATATTTGGGGTTGTCTTTACATTAGTAGCTGTTTTTTCAATATTTGCATTTCTAAATACGAATGATGTTCGGATTGTAAAAGCTGCAGATAAAAAATTGCCTACTTGTGTAGCAGATGCTTATGAAGATAATTTAAGTGCAGCTTTTGATGATAAACAGAGTGGTACCACTGATAAACTAAGGAATATTTATCATATAGGGTCTACAGGTGGTACGTTTGTGCTTGAATCAACTGGTGAAATGGAAAATGTGACAAAAAATGATGTTGGTTATTGGTATTCTACAACATCTACTGATACGACTGATTGGATTACTACGTGGGTTCCTAGTAAGGATAAAGATGGTAATTTAATTAAAGATGAAAATGGCAAAGAAATAGAAGAAGGATCTAAAAAAGTATCATTTGAACAACAACTTTATGTGACTGTTCATAGTGATAAAGTAGAGAATCCACCGCAAAATATAGTGTTGACGTTTAGATTAGATAGTTCTGAAACTTGTAAAGCACCTAAAGGAGACAATGCTATTAAGGTACAAATTGTTCTTCCAATGGATGATGTTGTTAAGAAGTATTCTAGAACTACTGCTGTTGGAAAACAGAATAAATTTATTCCTACAGATAATGAAGCAAAAAGTGGAGTAACAAAATTATGTGATGTCTTAAAGAAAAGAGTAACCTTAGAAGATATTAAAGCCCAAAACGGTTCTAAAAATAAAATTACTGAAGATGATTTGGCATTATTTGATGAAAGTTTGGTGGATTCCGTTTATTATGTTGAATTTCCATATTGTTGGCAGGACAAAGTTTTACAAAACATGAAGGCAAAGACGGTAAGGAAAAAAATAAAAAACGTACTTAAAAAGGGTGTAGAATTTTCTAGCTTTTTGGAGCCAACATATACTGATTCTTTCAATAAATCTTTTAATGATGCTAAATTTAGAGCTGGTGGAAAAATAAATGCAGATGGAACTGGTAGTGAAATAGCTTGTGCTACTAATCTTCAGGATGGTCAACAAGCTGGACATTGTTTTGACTTAAATAGTAATTCTTCTTTATCTGGTACAAAGGATGCTCCTATTACTTTAAAGTGTAATAACAATACAACAAGTAATTATCGAACACAAGCTGGTTATAATTTTGAAAACAGTATTTCATATTATGCTTTTAAAACATCTGATGATGTAAAGGTAAGCTATAATTATTATAAGACAGGTTCTAAATGGAGTGATGATTTAGATAGAACAGAGAAAGATAATGGTAAAATAGATTATAATGATAATGATAATGATAATGATAATGATAATGATAATGATACTACTGTTTGTAGTAAAGTTTGCGAAGAGGCTGTTGATGTAGAATATGGTCCTCCAGTTATTGCCAAAGCAGGGCGATGCTTTGAATATAGAGTAAGAGTCACTAGTAGAATTAAATGTAAAAGTGAAATAAATGAAGATGGTGTTCCTAAAGCAGATCCGCAAGTATGTTCTCCAGCACCTGTGTGTGTTCACATTGGAAAGAAGGGTACATCAAATGGTTCTGGACCAACAGAAGATTTTGAAGCATGTGTTCAAAAATGCGATGGTGGAAAATATACACAAAAATGTAGTACAAAATGTTATAATGAAGTGTATAAAGATTCAATTAATAAGTTAGCTGTTAACTATGAGCAAAAGGTTGTAAAATTAGGAAATTCCGAAAGAGATGTAAACAAAACTTTGGTTACTAAAGCTGATTTTGGTAAACTTAAAATGGATGGCAATGAAGATGCTGTTTATGAAGATCAATGGAATTTAGATGAAGCTTATTATTCAGTTGATAGCAATAATAAGATTACTTATAATTATGGTCTTGCTTTATGGTATTACTTTAATCAATATACTGCGATGACTAATCAGTTTGCT
The DNA here is from genome assembly GCA_947624045.1 of uncultured Bacilli bacterium. GTDB lineage: Bacteria > Bacillota_I > Bacilli_A > RF39 > UBA660 > CANRGD01. The sequence goes on along the minus strand of CANQIL010000006.1, from coordinate 26,078 downwards.
GAAAATTTAGAAAATTATGGTAAGTATGGTTTTTATGAGCATGAAGGTGTAAAAAGAATGCTACATAAAGGATTTGATTGTACTGCTGAATGTCAATATATTAGTTGTGGTGATGGTTATTATAATCAAGCTGATATTGATGCAGACTTAGAAGAAAATCGTGAGTTGTATTATAGTAAACTACGAGAGTGTCAAGTACAATCTACATGTACTACTAAAGATGCTTCATTTAGTATGTCTACAGAGTATAATGGTAAAACGGTTTTATATCCTGGACCAAGTAAAGAAGATGGTAATAGTGTTCATTCCAATAAAGATACTGAACCACAACAAGTTCCAACTTTGAAGTATTGTGAAAAAGGTCAAACAGGTGGTACTTGTGCAGACAATAGTGTAGTTTATGATTATGCTGGATGTTATAAAACAAATAAGAATGAGCAAGGTACTGATGTTAATGGTAATAGTTATTCAGATAAATTTTATCAAACAGAAATAACTTATCCTGGTACTTGGATTAATGATAAGAGACAAGAAATGTCATATAAAAAGCCACAAAGTACAACAGGTTGGACTTTAGAAAAGCAACAATTCTGTTTACCAACTAATGCACAAGATGTAAATAAAGAATGGTGGTTATGGTATATTCAACAAACTTCTAAAAATGGTAATTATGAATATGAAAATGAATATGGTCAAAAATGTTTGGGATATTATACATCATCTTCATCAGCATCATCATCAACTGAAAATACTCCTAATTTAAATATAACTCCAAATATATTTGCTTCTGTAAAAGAATTTGGTCACTTTGGTTGGTATTTCAATGTTCAATGTTTCTATGCGCTTGATAGTGATCCTTCTAAGGATACTCCTAACAACAATGGAAATTCATCAAGTACAAGTGAAAAATGTGATACAGATCCTTATAATTATCGTGTTAGAAGTGTTGATTTAACTAATTTATTCCCTGGTAATAGTGGTCAAAATACAAGAACACCTGGATTTAACTGGACTTCCGCTGCGACATTAAGTAAAGCAACTACAGTAAATGGAACAGGTTATTACAATGTAAATCCAGCAGAAGTTGTTTCGGTAATTCAGCAACGTGGTGATTCAATATTTGATAATGATAACTATATAGATTACTGGTTCCACTTAGATAATACAGCATTGAACTTATTGAGAAATTATAATAAACAACGTGATGGTTATACTGATTATTCTGGAGATTTCTATACTGATACAGATACTTATGGTTTTACAAGATATAAGAGTAACTTATTTAACTATAGTGGTTCAGCAAGTTCTGGTAATAACATTTTAGGTAATGTTAATGGTAAGTATGTTAAAGCTGTTGGTAATCTATTATGTAATAATGATGGCTTTGGTGATGAGTGTGAAACTTTTAAATAAGGGAGTGATAGTTAATGAATAAATCAATGTTAGCTGTAGGTATTATCCTTTTAGGAATAATTGCTTTACTACTATTTAATGTAATTAATAATTTAAACACTGGTGGTGAATTAGATTATTACTTGTTAAAAGAAACAACAACAGCTGCGATGAATGATGCGGTTGATGTAAATTATATTAGAAGAAATGGTGTTGTAAGAATGGACAAAGAGAAGTTCGTTGAGAACTTCCTTCGTCGATTCGCTGATGGTGTTGATAATACTAGGTCATATGATATTAAATTTTATGATATTAATGAAGTTCCACCAAAGGTAAGTATTGCGGTTAATTCAGATACTGTTTTAAGTTTTGATGAACAATCAGCTCAAATAAATACAAGAATAAGTTCAATCATTGAAACTAATAATATTGGAGATCCTGTTGTGGAAAAAGCTTTAAAAGACCCTAATGATGACCTTGGCAAAGCTATTGGTAAAAGAGCAACTGATTAAAAAGGATGAAAGAAGGGATAAAAAATGGGAAATTTAGGAAATAGCTTGAAAAAATTCATGCAAAATAAAAATACAGTTACAATAATTGGTGTAGTTTTAGCCATTGTTGTATTGTATGTTGCTTATAATATGCGTGTAAAATCAGCAATAAATCCAATTAATGTACCATATGCTTTAGAGCAAATTGGTCCAGCTACACAGATTACGGCTGATAAGATTGGTATTAAACAAATTCCACCATCTATGTTAGATGGAGCTGATGTTATTACTAATCAAGGTGCTGTAATTGATAAGTATTCTAGAGAAGACACAATTATTCCTAAGGGGAGCTTATTTTACAATGCAACAGTAGTTGAAAAAGAACAGCTTCGTTCAAATATTATATTGGAATATCCTAAAGGTTATGTTTTATATAATTTAGCTGTTGATAATAATTCTACGTATGGTAACTCAGTTTATCCAGGTAATTATGTAGATATTTACTTAAAAGCAACTCATAAGGTTGTAGAGGGTTCAACTGTGACAGATGGCGATAATAAAATGATGCTTGGTAGATTTATTTCTAATATAAAAGTATTAGCTGTTAAAGATGCAAGTGGAGCTGCGGTATTTTCTAATTTAGATGAAGCTAGAACTCCTTCTATGATAATATTTGCGGTACCTGAGGAATATTACATTTTATTAAAAAAGGCAGAGTATTTAAAAACTTATGATTCAACGCTAATATTAGTACCAACTAATGAGAGTTTAAAAGATAATCCGGGAGAACTTGAAAGTAGTGAGCAATTAAAAAATTGGATTAATGAAGTTACTTATTGGGATGAATCAATGTCTTAAAATAATGGAGTAAAAAGGGTGATTTTGTGAACGAAAATATATTTGATAAGTTAGATTTTGGTCCTTTAAGGTCTTTACTTGATAATGATGATATTACCGATATATCTTATGATAATGGTGGGCAAATTTGGATTCGTTCATTACAACAAGGTTCGATGAGAGTAGAGGTTGAAGGGGCAACTCCTGAATTTGTGGAAAAATTAGCTTTTCAGTGTTCAAACGTAATGGGAACAACATTTAATAATGCAAAACCCTTTTTGGATGCTGAATCAGCTGAGTTGCGTCTTAACTTTGTTCATCAATCTATTGCGACAAATGGTATTGCTTTAGTTATTCGTAAAACTCCTGCTAAGATAAGACTTGAAAAAGAAAAACTAATTAAAGAAGATTATTTTACTAATGATATACATGATTTCTTAATTAAGTGTGTTGAGGGACATTGTAATATTATGGTAGCTGGAGAGACTGGTTCTGGTAAAACAGAGTTTGTTAAGTACTTAGCTAGTCATACGAAAACGAATGAAAAAATAATTACTATTGAAGATACTTTGGAACTTCACTTAGATAAGATATTTCCACAACGAGATATTGTAGCGATGAAGACTAATAATGTCGCTAGTTATACTGATGTTTTAGTTACTTGTATGCGTCAAAATCCAAAGTGGATTTTACTATCAGAAGTTCGTAGTGCTGAAGCTGTTTCAGCCGTACGTAACTCTATTTCATCAGGACATAACATTTTATCAACAATTCATGCTGATAAGGCATCAGCGATTCCTTATCGTCTTTATTCTTTGATGGAGACAGATTTGGATGTAAATCAATTTTTATCTACAATTTATAGATATGTTCAACTTGGTGTGCATATAAAAGCTTATTATAGTAAAGAATATGGTAAATTTCATCGTGAACTTGATGAAGTATGTGAGTTTTATGTTGATGATAACAATGTTCCACAGGCTAGAGTTATTTATCAAAAAATATATGGACAAGATCCGGCTATGCGTAGGCCTAGTGATCATTTAATTGAATATTTAGGTAATCAAAATATAGATGTTTCTGATATTGTTTCTAAACTTCCTGAGGAATTTCCTTTTAAAGAACAAGAAAATGAAGAGGTTTATGAAAAATATGATGATGGTAGTGCTCATAAAGAGAAAGAGACTACAGATGTGCCTGTAAGTAATGATATTGTCCAAAACAATAATCCACAGGAGGTTGTGGAAAAAAACGATGAGGATAGTCAAGTGCAGGCTACTGAAGAAGTTACTAATAATGCGGGTGATGATAATAGTCTTGAAAACATTGTAGCTCTTCCACCTCAGGCAACTGCTAGTACTACAAATGTTGTAAGTACTCCTAATGTTTCTCAAGTTCAAACACCACTTGAACAACAAATGGCTGTTAATATGCCACCAGTACAAGTAAATGTTCCTTTGCAGCAACCGGTACAAGCACAAGTTGTTCCTAATAACGTAGTGCCTCAAATAGTTGTTCAACCTAATGTTCAATCTCAAGTTATTCCTAATGTAGTAAATGGATAAAGAGGAGTGTGATGTAAATGTATATTGAAGAGTTATTATTCATACTTATTGTGGTAGTAGGTATTTATTTATATCGAAATTATAAAGGCCAAAATGTTGGTAAGTATGTTCTTAGTCAAGCTCAAGTAATTTATGATAAATTTGCTCCTTATTCATTTAAAGTGGTACATGAAAAAACAAAAGAATTAGGTCAGGAGTATACTCCTAGACAATATATGATTCAAGTAATGGTTATAGCTGGATTTACAGCTGTTGTTACATATTTATACTTTTATAATTTAGTTATTTCAATTGTATATGTTTTGATTGCTATTTCTTTTGTTCCATATTTAACATATTTAAGATGTAAAAGAATTTATAGTGAGTTTTTATTTGAACAAATTCAAGTATATACATCTAATGTAATAATGGAATTTGCGACAACGCAGTCTTTTGTAAAGTCTCTTGAAGGTGTTAGAAATTCTGGTGTTCTTGAAGATCCCGTTTTAAGTGATGTTGATAAAATGATAAGCATGTCTTATGATAATGGTACTATTGATGAAGCTTTAGAATATATGAGTAGATTGTATCCATACTATATAGTAAAAAATATGCATCAGTTATTTTTACAAATAACTAAAGAAGGTGCTAGAGATTCATCTGAATCATTAGAAAATATGCAAATGGATATCGATATGCTTGTTGAAAGCGTTTATCGTGATAGAATTGAAAGAGCCTCATTTCATAAATCGTTTTTGCAGTTTGGTATTATGCTTTATTTAATGGTTATGTTAGTGCAGTACTTATTAGGAAGAGAGACATATTTGATTCTTTTAGATAGATGGTATGTTTCAGGACTTATGCATGGAGTTTTAATAATAAATACATATTTCCTTTTAAAAGGGGAAAAATATTATAATGAGAATGTAGGTGCTGAGTAATGGAAATAATTATTGTTGGAGCAATTATATTATTTATACTATTTTATAATAATACTATTAATAAGGATAAGTTTTTTGCAGACAATCAAAAATACTTGGAATTAGTTCGCGAAGAAGATTATACATTCTTAGTTTATGCAAGATATGGTGAAGATGCTGATGCTGATCAATTATATATGAAGAGAATAACTTATGCAATAATTGTATTTTTTGTAGTACTTGCTTTTACAATTAGTTCTTCAAATTCAGCTGATATAATTAATTCACAATTTTTTTTAAACTTGGTCTTAGCAGCAGTAGTAGCCGTTGTTATATTTAAAGCACCATACTCACAATTAAAAAGTTATTATAAACAACATTTACATGAAATTGATATAATGCTTCCTTATTATCTAAAAAGTTTGGAAATATTAATTCAGCATTATACTGTTCCTGTTGCGATAGGTAAGTCAATTGAAGATGCTCCAGATATTTTTAAACCAGGACTTCGTAAAATGATTGATAGAATTAATGCAGGGGATTCATCAGTTGATCCTTATATGGAATTTGCAAATACTTATCCTGTTAGAGATTCTATGCGAATGATGAGACTTCTATATCGTTTAGGAATTGGTTCACAGGAAAGAAAGCAAGAACGTCTTATGATGTTTGCTAGAACGGTTTCATCTTTACAAAATAAAGCAAGAGAAACTAAATATAAAGAAAGACTTAACCATATGGAGAGTCAAACGATGATTATGCTTGTTGTTACGGGGGTTGGTGTAATGATGGTTATATTAATTTCTATGATGATGATGTTTAGTATGTAAAAAAAACATTTTATATTGTTAAAGAAAAAAATATTTGTTATAATAAATTATGAAATATGATAGAAAGGATGTGAAGTTTAGTGAAAGCAGCTACAGGTGAATTAAACTTAACAGTTATTACATTAATTGCAATTGCTGCCGTATTAGCCTTTTTCTGGTTTATGTGGCCATCTATTCAAAATTCAATTAATGCTCAATGGGATAACATTAACTCAGGAGCAGCAATGGTAGTAATTGACAGATAAATAGAGGTGAGGTAGATGCGTGATGCTTTTGGTGGAATTGTAAATATCGCTATTGTCGTTGTATTTTTGGTTTTAGTTTCTGGATATTTAGCTTTTAACGTTAATTATACAAAAGCTTTCCGACTAAAAAACGAAATAATTTCTGCATTGGAAGAGTATGAAGGTTCAGGCTTTGAATCTATTTCTTCTGGATGTCAGAGACCTTTGTGTAATAAAATAAATACATATGCTAAGCAAATTGGTTATAACGTTAGTAAAATTAATCGTCCTAATAATGATGGAGCAGTATGGAATTGTGATGATTCAATAGGCTATTGTGTTGGTAAATATAGTGTTGTTAGTGATGGAATAGAAAATAAAGGACGTGTATATTATCGTGTTATTACGCAAATAAATATCAATATACCAATAATTAATAATATTATGGGTCTTAGGATATTCCAAGTTTCTGGTTCTACAAAGACTATGACAATAACAGAAGATTAAAGGTGATAAGTATGAATGTTATCATTTCTAATGAATATGAAGAAAGATTAGCTTCATTAGATATAGATGTAATAAAAAGTATATCAGGAACTTTTGAACCAAATGAAATTGTAGAAATGTTTAAAAACTTTTTCTATAGTAAAATGATAATAGATGTTACAGCCATTAAGCGTTACACAGAAATAAGTAGTTATGAAATTATTTCGAAGGGGTTAGACCCTGACAAAATAATTTTTTATTTATCTGAAGGTAGCTCTTTATGTACTCCTAGTTTTTTATCTAACCTTATAAATCTTGGAATTTATAATTTTACAACTAATCTTCAAGGAATAAAACTTTTATTAAAAAAGTCTAATACTATAAAAGATGTTTCACAAATATTACAGGTAAATGCACAACAACCTAAATCTAACTATAATAGTATAAGTAATAATAGTGGTATAGATTTAAAAAAAGCATCAGCTATGGCGATGCAAAGCTATAGTAGTAATTCAATAGTTTTAGGTTTTAAAAATGTTACTGAGCATGCAGGAGCAACGACTTTAATTTATATGTTAAAAAAAGAAATTGCTTCCTCAATAGGAAAAGATAAAGTTGTAGCTTTAGAAATAGATAAAAATGATTTTCAACTGTTTAATGACGATGCGATGTTATCAGTTCATCAATCTGAAGTTAAAAGTGCTATAATGAAGTTAAATAAAAAAATAGTATTAATCGATTTAAATAATTCAAGTGATTCAAGTATGTGTTCTGATGTTTTTTATCTAGTTGAACCTAGTATTATTAAACTTAATAGATTAATAAGAAGAAATAAATCAGTATTTTCAAATTTACAAAATAGAAAGATTATTCTTAATCAAAGTTTATTGATGAATAATGATATTTCTGATTTTGAAAATGAAGCTAATGTTAAAGTGTTTTTTAATATTCAACCTATTGACGATAGAAAAAGAAATGGTATTTTAAAGGAATTTTTAATAAAAATTGGCCTTTTAAATGGTAGTTTATCTAGTAATAAAGATAATTCTGGAAAAATATTTGGTTTATTTAGACGTTAATTGATTGACAAAAACGATTATTTAATATTATAATGTATGTGAAGGAGAGGTTGTTATGTTTATATTGGATGATGCATGTCAAGGATTAGGACCTATAGTACAAGTTATTAGAAGAGGTGTATTTCCACTTATTCAAATAGGTATTCCAATTGTTTTAATCGTTTTAGGAACAATTGATTTAGGTAAAGCAGTTATTTCTAGTGATGAAAAAGAAGTAAAAGCAGCACAAGGTAGATTAATTAAACGTTTTATTTATGCTGCACTTGTATTCTTTGTTGTAACATTAGTAACTGTTGTTATGAATATTGTTGCTAAAGGTGGACAAGGCGATACCAATGGTTGGTGGGCTTGCTGGGAGTCAGCTAAATAGTAAAATAAAAAAAATTAAAATAGCAAAAGATTGCTATTTTTTTTTTCTTTTGATATACTTAATGTGTTAGATTGTTTTTTGGAGTGGGCTTATGAAAAAAAGACTAGTTGTTTTAATACTGTTATTAAGTTTTTTTCTTGTAAAACCTGTACAAGCAAAGACTTTTAGTGCAGATAAAATTAATGAACATTCATTAGTTCATTTTCATAGTGTTTATTTATTAGATAAAGAAGATATTTCGATAGATGATGTTGAAGGTGATTTAGATGGATATAACCAAGAACAAAATTGTGATTCTGATTCATCACTTCTTGGTAATCCTAATGACCCTGATTCTGTTGCTTGGCTTTTACAACAAATACTTAATTATATAAGAGTAATTGGTCCGATATTAGTAGTTATTTTAAGTAGTATTGAGTTTGCTAAAGTAATTATTCAAAGTGATGATGAAGCTATGGGTAAAGCCCAAAAGAAACTTATAAATAGATTGATTTTATTAGTAGCTTTATTCTTCATACCAACACTTGTTGAAGTAGTGTTACAATTATTTGGAATTACAGGGGACCCAACTTGTGGGTTAAAATAATAAATAAAAAAAGTAAAGTGAGGTGAGAAAAATGACTGATACATCTAAGGCAGATTGGCTTGGTAATATATTTAGAATGATTGCTGGATTTCTAGATAGGCCAGCATATTGGTTACTTGGTATAATTTATCAAATATTTTTTAATGTAGCTTCTGCTGATTTATTTAATAATGCAACTATTCTTGGTTTTTATAAAAGAATTCAATTAATTATTGGTGTATTCATGATTTTTCAACTTGCTGTTACTATATTAAGAGGGATTGTTAATCCTGATGAAGTTTTTGGAGCTAAGTCGGGAATTGGGTCTATTATTACGCGTGTTATTACGGCTCTTATCTTATTGACAGTTTTGGTACCTGTTAGTATTCCTGGAGCTACTACTGAGTACGAAAGACAAGTTAATAATAATGGCTTATTGTTTGGAACTTTATATTCACTACAACATAGAATCTTGTCCAATAATACTTTAGGTAGATTAGTTTTGGGTACAACTGATGGTTCATCTGAAGGTAGTGAATTTAGTGGGGATGGGTCACAGTCAGAAAGTTTAAAAAGGTCTTCACGAATTTTTACAGCTACTATATTAAAAGGATTTATTAGAATAAATTTAGTGCCTGAAGAATATCGGGTTACTCCTGATGATGGTAGGTCAGAAGAAATGCTAAATGAAAATAGAATCTGTAAAGATATAGATGATGATATTTTAGAGGCATATACAAGAATAGATGCTGACCCAGGTGAAATTATTAGTTTGCTTACAGAAAGTTGTTCTGTTGATACTAGTGAAGACTGGTACGTTAAAAAATATGGAAAGAAAAAATATGTATTTGCTCATATGCCTATTATTTCAGCGGTTGTTGCTTTTATTTTCGTATTTGTTTTATTAAGTTATACAATTGAAATAGCAATTAGGGCAGTAAAACTTGCTGTTTTGAGATTAATTGCGCCAATACCAATAATTAGTTATATGGATCCAAAGGGTTCAAAAGATGGAGCCTTTAATTCTTGGGTTAAAGCTCTTACATCTACTTATATTGATTTGTTTGTACGTCTAGCTATTATCTATTTTGTTATTTATTTAGTTCAAGATATGATAGTTAATGGAATAGTAATGAATACTGGTAGTGGTATGGTTGGTATTTTATCGGCTATAGCAATTTGGATAGGTTTGTTTATGTTTGCTAGACAAGCACCTAAGTTCATACGACAAGTTTTAGGTATGAAAGAAGATGCCGGAAAAGGAGTATTCAGTGGCTTAGGTATGCTTGGTGGTGTTGCTGGTGTTGGAGCTGCAGCTGTTGGAATGGTAGGTTCTGCTCGTGCTAATTATGTGGCTTCTAAAGAAGAAAATGCTGAGTTACATCCTGGTGAGGGCAGAAGAAATGTTGCAAGAAATGTTGGGTCAGCTATTGTTGGAGCTATTGCTGGTGGTGCTACGGGAGTTAGAGCTGCTGTAACTGCTAAAGACCATTCATTAAGAAATGCTATGGAAGCTATGCAAAAACGTAATGCTGTAAGAGCTTCTCACTCAACAGCTGTGGGACGATTAACTAGTTCTGGTTATGGTTTACTAACTGGTCAGACCTTATCTTCTAGAGGAAATGATATACTAAAAGGAGCACAAGATTGGATGAAAGCACAAGGTGATTGGAAATCTGCTCTTGAAGAAGAAGCAAAAGTTAATGGTAGAGCTATAAGATTAGGCACATATAATGGAATGGCTATAAATGGTCGATATGAAGAGCTTGAACGTGCAGTTGCCTCAGCTCACGATGGAAAAGTTACTCTTAATGGTACTGATTATGATGCCAATATTTTTACAAAATCATTTATGGACGATGCTTTAAAAGCGCAAGTTGGAGATTATCAAGCTGATAGTCATAATATTAAAGCTGGTGGTAAATCTTATGAAACATTAATTAGTGAAGGACAAAAATTATATAAGAAACGTCAAGATGTTATACGTGCAGCTAGAGATGTAAATGTTTCGGGCATAGACCCTTCTATAGCTAGGAACTTTAAAGATAATTATAAAGTTGATGATGTTTTAACTTATGGAGCAGCTGTTGGTGCTGTTAATGTAGTTATTTCTAATCAACAAAATAATATGCGTCAACGTATGCGTATTGCTAATGACCAAAATAAAAAATAAAATAGGGAGTGTGATATAAGTGAATTATTTAATACCGGCCAATACTAAAAGAGGGCAATTAATATTGGGTATATTTCGAAAAATGGACTTAGCTATTTTTGGATGTGGTATCTTTGTAACAATACTTTTGTTGGCGACGATGCCTTTAAGTTCAACTATGGTTACTATATTAATACTAAGCCCCGCTGTAGTAACTGGTTTTTTAGTAATGCCTGTTCCTTATTATCATAATATGTTAAATATAATTATTGAATTATATGAATTCTTGACAAATAGACAGACATATCGTTGGAAAGGATGGTGTTATAAAAATGGCCAAAAAAACAAATAGTGGATTTACGGAAGATTGGTTGCCTTTAAAAGCAATTCAAAATAATATGATTATTACTAAAGATAATCAAAAAGTAAGTGGTGTTAAAATTACGCCTAGGAATATCTTTATTTTAGATGGCGATATGCAAAACAATATTTTAATTAGCTTGAGAAATTTTTATAATACTCTTGATTTTGAATTTTGGCTAATTGTTGCGGATAGGCCAGTTGATATATCTGTATATATGTCACAAATGCAACTACTTTTAAATGAAACATCATCTCCAGCTGTTAGAAAGCTAATTATGCAAGATATAGATAAAGGTGAAACCTTTATTAGAAATAATGTTGTAGATACAGAATATTACTTTATGTTTAAAACAAAAGATGTAGACTTGTTACAAAAAAGAGTAAGAATGATGATAAATGGGTTAGCGCAATGTGGACTTAATGCTTCACAAATTAGTAATTCTGATTTACGACTTGTTCTTGAAAATTTCTTAAATGGGGGAAATCAAACTGAATTTGGGACGGTGATGCCAGTATGAGTACAGGACTTAGAAGCCAAATAGCGCCTAAAGGTTTACATTTTTCTCCTAGTGAGTTCGTAATTAGTGATAAGTATGCAACAATTCTAACAGTAGTATCTTATCCAAAGTACATTATGCCTGGTTATTTATCATCTCTTACAAATATGTCTGGTATTAAAGTTGTTGTTAAGCATATTCCTGTACCTTTTCAAGATATGGCTAAAATGCTTAATAAACAAGTAGCTGAATTAAAAGAGAGATATCAAAATGAAAGAGACCAAACAGTAAGGGAAAGGATAAGACAAGATGCCGAGAGTTTGGAATATTTTACTTCTATGTTAGCTGGTAGTCAAGCTCGTATCTTTGATTTTCAAATGCACATAATGATTACTGCTGATACTAAAGAAGAATTAGAACTAAAAAAAGTAAACGTTAAAAATTATTTGGATGCTATGGAATTAAAAGCTATTTCTTTACGTTTTGAACAAGAAAAAGTATTAAAATCAATTATACCAATCTTTCCAGCTCAAGATGTAGAACAAAGAATAGGAACACCTATACCATCTGTTACGATTTCAGCTATGTATCCCTTTATATTTGATAGTATCAAAGACCCGGGACTTTCCACTTTATTAGGAGTAGATTTTTCCGGAGGAGTAATTTTATTTAATCAATTCTTATACAAAATAAGAAAAGAAAATAATAGAAATAATGCTAATATGATTATTTTAGGTACCTCTGGTTCAGGTAAATCAACAGCTGCTAAATTAATGCTTAGAACACATATTAGAAATGGTTGTCAAATAGTCATAATTGACCCAGAAGATGAGTATAGAGAGATTGCTAGAACTTATGGAGGAGATATAGTTGATATTGCTAAAGGTGGCGAGTTTGGACTTATTAATCCCTTAGAAGTAGTAATTGATGCTGATGAAGAAGAAATAAAACAAGGTTTAGGTTATACTGTTTTAACTAGGACTTTGCAATTCTTAAAAGCTTTTATGAAATATTATGACCCATCAATAGAGGAAGATGTCTTAACAATGTTTAGTGAAGTTGTTCAAGATACTTATAGACGTTTTGGAATAGATTTTAATACTGATTTTTCAAGATATACATCAAGTGATTATCCAACATTTAGTGATGTATATGCGACTATTAGAGGACGTTTAATGTCTATGACAGAGCAAACGCAAGAAAGAGATATAATGGAACGTCTTGAATTAAAGATTCGTCCTATTGTAAATGAATTAAAATTTTATTTTGATGGACATACGACGATTCGTAAAGATAGTGACTTTATGGTTTTTAATATTAAAGAATTAATGAATAGTGATTCAACCGTTAGAAATGCTTTATTCTTTAATGTTTTGAAATATGCTTGGGGACTTTGCTTAGACTATAATGTAGATACTGTTTTAATGATAGATGAAGCTCATGTTTTACTTGGTGATAATAATGCTTTGGGTGCTGACTTCTTAGCTCAAGTCCAAAGACGGGCTCGTAAATATAATACTGGTACTATAATAATTACTCAGCAACCAAGTGACTTTGCTGATAAAGCTGTTATTACGCAAGGTAAGGCTATCTTTGATAACTCATCTTATTACTTAGTAATGGGCCTTAGAAAACAAGCTGTTGAAGACTTAGCCTTATTAATAGATTTAAACGATAGTGAAAAAGAAAGCATTAAACATTATTCACAAGGTGAGGCATTGTTTGTTTGTGGAAATAGACGTATGCGAATAAATATTGCGGTTACGCAAGAAGAATTAGATTCATTTGGTAGTGGTGGAGGATTTTAAAATAAAAAAGAAGTAAGGTGATGTATTATGCCATATGAAAGTAGAAGAAATACGCAAAATAATAATATGAATAATAATACTAATACTACTAGTAATGGCACAAGCCTTCCTTCTAGTAAAGATAGAGAACGCCAAAATAGGGAAAAAGCATCTGCTAAAGCTGTAAAAAGAGCAGCAGAAACAGCAGGTGCTTATTTTGGTGGACCTTTAGGTAAAAAAGCTGTTCAATTAGCATCTAAAACTAAAGCTGGGCAAAATTTAATAAATAAAGGTGGACAAACTTTAAACAACATTCCTGGTATGAGTAGAGCTACAAAAAAATTAGATAATATGGGTGCTTTAGGTAAAGATGAGCCTGTAAAAAATAATAGTAAAAATGGTAATAAAGGTATTTCAAATGAAAATGTTACAAATGATATAAAATCTAATGGAGGAGGACAAGTGGGTAGTTCTCTTCGTTCATCTGGAGATAATAGTTTACAAAGTAATAATAAAGTTTCTAATGATGATAAAAGTGGAAAAGTTAGTAATGATGGACCAAATATTGCGGGGTTAGGACCCTTTACTAGGAAAAAACGTAAAAGTTTTTTAGATGATGATAATGATACTGAAGAAAATAGTAATAATACAGGTAAAGCAATTGGTAAAGTTACTATGTCTTTAGCTTTGAAAGTTACTCTTTTAATTACACCTATATTAATTGTAGGTATTATAATAATTGTTTTAGTTAGTAGTGTATTTAGTGGAGTAGGTAGTTTTATAGATGCCCTTGGAGCAGTTTTCACTGCTGGAGAAGAAATTGGGAATATAGATTTTGAAATTTCTGATGAAAGAGCTAATGATTTTTATAATAGAATAAATGATATTAAATTAGAATATCAAGCATCGGGAAAAAATGTTGATGTTTTAAAAATAGCATCTGTTTATACTGTGTTTTTTTCAGATGTAGTAAAGTATTCTTATGATGATATGACATATGAAGTTATTAAAGATATAGCTGATTGTATGTTTTTAGGAAATAGTTATGATGAGGATACTTTTAAAGAAAATTTGATTAATTATTTAATTCCTAAATATGCACCTGAAACTACTGATGCAGAAAGAGAAGCAATTGTTGAAGAAATTTTTGATTATATGGAAGATTTTTATAGTATGATTGGTAAAAAAAGTGATACAGTCTGTGCTTCTATTGGTAGTTGTGTTTATGATATAAAAGGATTTTATATACCAATTAGAGGTAATGTTAGTAAAAGTATGAATGTATCTAATTTAATGGTACGTTTGATGGAATGTGGAGGAGCCTATGGTAATGGTAATGATAATACACCAATTGACCAGCCACTAGTTCCTTTTGAAGATTATGTTATGGGTGTTGCTTATGCTGAAGTTGGTACAGGTTATCCTGATGAAGCTATTAAAGCGCAAATGGTGGCAGCTAGGAGTTATGCTTTAGCTCGTCCTACAGCTATGGGAAATGCCAATGGTAAAAAATTAGCGGAAGAAAATGGACAGTGGGTTTTACAAATAGCGTCTTGTGTATCTGACCAAGTATTTTGTAATGTTGATGAAGGTTGCTCTTACATGGGTGGTGGTGATGGCCAAGGAGGTATTGTTAGAAGCGGTATTGTTCCTGGTGCTGTACGTACAAATCCTGCTCTTGCTGAAAATCATCGTTTAAGAGCTTTAGCTGCTGAAGTGCAAGGAGAAGTACTTGTTAATAATCAAGGATATATAATTAATGCTGGTTTTTTAAGTAGTGACCAAAATAAATTTAAAGATTTAGCAAATAAAGGATTAGACTATAAGCAAATACTTATGCAAATATATAATAGTAGTTCTAGAAATTATGGAGCTAGTGATATTGAAAAAGCTAGTTGTAATAATGGTGATGATTCATGTAGTGGCAGTGCTTCTAGTGGACCATTTGCTAGTTGGAAACAATATAAAGGTCCATGGGTTGATGTTCCTTTAGGAAGTAGTAGTGAAACAATAAAAAGTGCTGGTTGTTTAGTTACATCTGTTTCTATGTTAATTGCGAAGAGTGGAGTAGATACAACAATAGATGACTTTAATCCCGGTAGTTTTGTAGAGCACTTAAATACTCATAACGGTTTTAGCGGCGCTAACTTTATGTGGAATAGTGTAACAAGTGCAGCTCCTAACTTTACTTATCAAGGTAAAGTAAATGTCGTTAATTTAAGTAAAAACGAAAAACTAAATACACTAAAAGGACTATTAGATAGGGGCTTTTATGTTGTAGCTGAGGTCAAAGGTTCAACTGGTCAACACTGGGTTGCGATAGATGGCCTATCAGGAGATACTATTCTAATGATGGACCCAGGTAGTGAATCAACAGATATGTGGGGACAATACTCTTGGAAAAATACAAGTCAATATGCTTACTTTATGGTAAATTAAGGAGAAATTATGAGAAAGAAAAGAACTTATCTAATTATATTAATTATACTAGTAGTTTACTTTTTAGCTTTATTCCTAATTTGGGGAAAGGATAATCTAAAACAAGAAAAATATACAACTACTATTATGGTAGGAGATAATACTATTTGGAGTCTTTCTAAGAAAAAATGGATAAATATTACTAGTAAAAGTTCTATAGATAAACTTAATTGGCAAAAATTTAATATTTATGTAGATAATGAAAGTCTAGGTGAAAAGTATGTTTGGCATAGTGATAAATGGTATATCTTTGATAAAAATAAAGAAGCTGTTCCCTTTACTGGTAAATTTTTAGCTTATAAAACAAATCATAATATAAAAGTTTTAAATTTTAAGGAAGAAGAAATATCTGATTTTACTTATATTTATGAAGTATTAAAAGAAAATAACTTGAGTATTAATGCAAATTTTACAACAAGTACTAAGACTAGTATTGATATAGATAATGATGGTATAGTAGAAGATTTTTACTTAATTAGTAATGCTTTTAGTGATGAGTTTATTCCCGATGTATTATTTTCAATTGTCTTTATGGTAAAGAATCAAGAAATTTATTATATATATAGAGATATTTCTGATAATAATTTAGATTATAAAGAATGTAAACCTTACTTTAATTATTTTTTAGATATAGATAATGATAAAACTTATGAAATAATACTTAGTTGTGGAAGATATAGTATTAAAGAAGAAGTTAATATGCTATATAGATTTACTGATGGTAGTTTTAAAATAATTATATCTAACCAATAATAGACAGTTTAGACTTTTTAAGATATAATAATGTATTAGAAAGGAAGACGTACTATGAAATTTAAATTTCGGGCTGATCCAGAAGATTTATTAATGTTTATAATATTTGCCATATTTTTATTATATATAGTCGCAATAGGTGTTGTTAATTTATCTACGTTTGCTAGTGAAGGACATTTGTCAGGATTGAATCCTTTTCCGGCTTTTTCTAGTGAATATATCTTTTCTACTATTGTTTTTTATATTTTATTTTTAATTGGTTTATTTGTTAGTGTAAGTTCTATTTTCTTTGAAAGAGAAAAAGGTTTTGGTATTACAACAGATAAAAAAGATAAAGGTTATTCAAGATGGGCTAAAGAAAAAGAAATTCAAGCTGAATTAGAAGCTGTATCAATAATAGATAAGACTAGTAAAGCAGCTGGAGTACCTATCATTCTTAATGAAAAAGAAATGTGGGTTGATAATAGTGAATATCATACTTTAGTTATTGGTGCGACTGGTTCTGGTAAAACTCAGACAGTTGTCTTTCCCCAAGTAAATAGTTTAGCTAAAGCTAGGGAGTCTATGATTATTACTGACCCTAAGGGTGAAATTTACGAAAACACAGCCGAAATGCTTAGAGATAAAGGTTATCAAATTTTACTATTAAATTTCCGTGACCCCCAAAATGGTAATTCATGGAATCCTATGACTTTGCCATATGCAATGTATAAAGCAGGTAATCAAGATAAAGCTATTGAGTTATTAGATGACTTAGCTTTAAATATTTTGTATGATGACTCTAATAAAAATGCGGATCCCTTTTGGGAAAAAACATCTGCTGATTACTTTTCCGGAGTAGCTTTAGGTTTATTTGAAGATGCTAAGCCAGAAGAAATAAATATTAATAGTATTTCCGTAATGACTACCGTTGGTGAAGAAAAATTTGGAGGCTCTACATATATAAAAGAATATTTTAATGCTAAAGACCCTAACAGTGCTGCCGCCATAAATGCATCAAGTACCATAATGGCTCCAAATGAAACAAAAGGAAGTATTTTATCTGTATTTAAGCAAAAAGTTAAATTGTTTGCTTCTCGTGATAATTTAAGTGAAATGCTTTCCCATAGTGATATAAATCTTGAAAGTATTAGCGAAAGGCCAACCGCTGTTTTTATAGTAATACAAGATGAAAAGAAGACGTATCATTCCTTAGTAACAATACTTTTAAAACAAATTTATGAAACATTAATAGATGTTGCCCAAAGACATGGTGGAAAACTACCTGTTAGAACAAACTTTATTCTAGATGAGTTTGCTAATATGCCTCCTTTAAAAGATGTAACAACTATGATTACGGCTGCTCGTTCAAGATTAATTCGTTTTACCATGATTATACAAAACTTTGCGCAATTAGATTCTACTTATGGTAAGGAAGATGCCGAAACTATAAGAGGTAACTGTGGTAATATTATTTACTTAATTACTACTGAATTAAAAGCTTTGGAAGAAATATCTAAAATGTGTGGTGAAGAAAAATCCAAAAAAGATGATAAGACAGCTTCAACACCATTAGTAACAGTTTCTGATTTACAAAGAATGAAAGAAAATGAATGTATCATTTTAAGACTTAGAAAACAGCCATTTAGAACGAAAAGAACACCAAATTATAAATTAAATTGGGGTAAGACTTATCCAAAAGCTACTTATCCTAGTAGAGAAAAACAGGAAGTACATGTTTTTGATATAAAAGAATTTGTTAAAAATCAAAAAAAGAAAAAATTATTAGAAATGATGAATTCAGCTGATGAGGGTGATGATAAAAATATACCAGGAATGATACCACCTAGTCCATTTCCATCTCCTTTTGATATGATGAGAAGACAAGAAAATAAAAATGATGAAGTTAAAATACCTGATTTTTTAACTAGAAGTAATGAGCCTTTTGTAAGAGAAGATAATAAAAAAACGCAAAATAATTTACCATTTGAAAGTTCTTTTGAGAATAATAGTAGCAGTAATAATGATGATTTAGGTTTTGATGTAGATGAGCTAGTTAAAAAGATTGATGCTAAAATTGCTGAATTAGAAAAAGAAGAAAAAGAAGCTCAAGAAGCTGAAAGAAAACAGAAAGAAGCAGAAATTACAAAAGAAGAAGTTATTCAAGAAAAAGAAACTAAAGAAGAAAAGATTAGTGATGTTTTTGATAAAATGGATGAAAATCACGTTGAAGAAAAAGTTAATAGTAACTTAAGTCTTGATGATTTAGATGATGACGATGAATTCTTTGATGATTTTTTTGATAATTAAAGGAGTGATAAATAATGGCTTCAAGATTTAATATAGTAAGAAAAGCTAATGTAAAAGAAGAAGAAACTGAAGAAGAATTAGAAGAAAAAAAGAAAATTGCCGATAAAAATAAAGCTAAGAAAAAGATGCTTTTATTTATGGGAGTTATTGTAGGTGTTTTATGTGTAATTTTACTAATTCTTTTTATGAGTTCATTATTTGTTAAGAGAACTTATACTTATGATAATATAGAAAAAATTATTAAAGATGCAACTGTTGCATATTTCAAAGACCATTCTGATTTACTTCCTCAAGTAGATGGTGGTATTGTCGAAATAGAAGTTGATAATCTAGTCGCAGCTGAAAAGATGAAGCCTCTTAGTGAATACACAAAAGAGGGAATTACTTGTACAGGAAAAACGCTAGTAGAAAAAACGGGTAATGAATATTTGTATACGCCTTTTCTAGATTGTGGTAATGCTTTTATGACACAAGAGTTATATAAAAAAGTTACAGAAAAGGTTGTTACTAGTGGATATGGATTATATAAATTAAATAATGAATATGTTTATCGTGGTGAAAATGTCAATAATTATGTAAAACTTGATGAGGGACTATGGCGCATAGTTAAAGTTGCTACTAATAATAGGATAATGCTAATAAAAGAATTAGCTGTTGGTAATTCCCTTGCTTGGGATAATCGTTATAATAGCCAAGTAGGGTATAATGCTGGTATTAATAATTATCAAGCTAGTAGAGTAAAAGAATATTTAGAAAAGATATATACAAAACCTGAGAAAAATTTACAAGAAATTTTCTTAAGTGATAGTGATAAAGAAAAGATAGTTTCAGCTAACTTATGTACAGGAAAAAGAAGTGTAGAAGAAACTGATAATAGTGGAAATATTGAATGTAGTCAGATAATTAATAGTCAAAAAGTTGGCTTATTAACCGCAAGTGATTATATAAATGCCAGTATTGATACTAATTGTAAAGCTATAGAAAATGATGCTTGTCAAAATTATAACTATTTAAAAGAAGATTATTCTTGGTGGTTAGTAACAGCTGATAAAAATTCAACTGATAAAGTTTACAGCATAGATTCTAATGGTCGAATTATTCTAGGTGGTGCTATGAATTATGCTTATGTTCGTCCTGTAATTTATTTAAATAATAAAGTACTTTATAAAAAAGGAACTGGTAGTAAAGATAAGCCTTTTGAAATCAAATAGGAATCTTTAACTAAGGTTTCTTTTTTTCATATTATATAGTGAGGTGATAATTTTGTCTAAAAATATAATAGATATTAGAGCTAAATTTGATTATGATGCCGGTCATATTAAAGATGCTATTAATATTAGAGAAGATTTATTACTAAATAATCCTGGTTATTACTTAAATAAAAAAGAAATTTATTATTTATATTGTGATACAGGTCATCGAAGCAAATTAGTTTCTAATAAACTTAATGCTTTAGGATATAAAACGTTAAATATTGAGGGTGGCTATAAAAATTATCTAATAAATTTTTAAAATGTAAAGCAAATGTAAAGTAACTAATAAAATACATTTTACTATTGCATTTAAATATAATAAGTGCTATATTAAATACAGCAAGGATACAAGGATACCTTGCAAAAAACATCTAAATTTTACAAGATGTTTCTAGGTGATAATTTGGGTTAAAACAAAATAATTTCTGATTAGGTGATTTTTTCTTTTAAATTTTTAAAATAAGAATAATGATTATGATTAATAAAATTGAAGATAAGATTAAAAAATCTTTTTTCCCCATAATTATCGCCTCCCTTCTTTTAAAAAGTTTGGCAATCATCTATTCAATTTTTGTTTATTGAATGGGTGTTACCTATTTTATAAATTGTTTTTCATCTAATTAAGTTAGGTGATTTCTTTTTATATTTTAAATAAAAGAATGATAATTATTGATTATTAAATATTAAAGTAATCAATAGAGTACAATTTTACTATTGCACTTTAGAAAAAAATGTGATATATTAAATATGTCAAGGAAACTTGCATATAATAAAAAAGGAACATTCAATATTTGCTTGTTGGGTGTTGCCTATAAAGTATAAGTTTCACCTAACTAAGTTAGGTGATTTCTTTTATCTTCTGTATAATAAGAGTATAAGAAGTAAAATAATAATTATTAAAGCAAAGATTAAAAAATCTTTCTTATTCATAATTATCGCCTCCCTTCTTTTAAAAAGTTTGGCAATCATCCAACTATTGAAAGTTCCTAAATACATTATAAACTAAAATTAAAATAAAAGCAACTAATAAAGTACATTTTTACTATTGCACTTTATAAAAAAATGTGATATATTAGATATGTCAAGGAAACTTGCATAAAATAAAAAAGGAACATTCAATTTTTCTGCGTTGGGTGTTGCCTTTAAAATTTGGTGTCACCTAACTCAATTGATTAGGCGACTTTTTCTATGCAAAAATTACTAAAAGTAATATTATTAATAAAATAATAATTATTAATAAAGTTAAGATTAAAAAATCTTTCTTATTCATAACTACCGCCTCCTTCCTTTTGAGAATTTGGCAATCACCCAACTATTGAAAGTTCCTAAATACATTATAAACTAAAATTAAAATAAAAGCAACTAATAAAGTACACTTTGTGTACAAAAATTTATGCTATTAATTTTACCTATTTTACACCTTCACCTTTCATCTATCTTGTTATCAAAAAAGAAATGTAATATAATTGTACAAGGAAGGGTGATACAGTGGATGCCGTCGCAAGATTTATAGAATTTTCAACAGAACTAATTAAACAAGGTGGCTTTTTAGTTGGCTTTATCATTATAATATTTGAATCATTTATTCCTATATTACCTTTAGCTATTTTTGTAGCTCTTAATATTAATGCCTTTGGCTTTTTTATAGGCGTTTTATTATCTTGGGTCGCAACTTGTATAGGTTGTTATATATGCTATTTATTATTTTATTATCTATCAAGTAAAATTACTTATAAATTTTTAAGTAAAAATACCAAAGAAAAAATAGAAAGAGGTCTTAAGAAATTTCAACATATATCTCTATCAGGTATCGTTTTATTAATAACGCTTCCCTTTACACCAGCCTTTTTAATCAATATATTAGCGGGTATGGCAAAAGTTAGTCATGAAAAATTCTTAGCGGCTATACTAATAGGTAAAGTCTTTATGATAATCTTTTGGGGTTATATAGGTAAAAGTTTTATTGAAAGTATGACTGATATAAAAGCTATAATCTATATAGTATTAGCCTTATTAATAGCTTATATAATTTCTAAAATAGTCAGTAAAAAAATGAATATAGAGTAGGTGATAGAATGATAGATATAATTATTATTGGATTACTTGTAGTTATTTTGATATTTGTAATTATTTCCGTATTTAAAAATATTAATGAATCTAATATTACAGAAAGATTAGGAAAACTAGAAGTTAGTATGATGAAAGAAATGGGTGACTTTAAAAGCGATTTAAGTAGAAATATTAATGATGATTTTACTAATCTAAATGAAAAAATAGAAAAAAGACTACTTATGATAAATGAAAAAGTTAATGAAAGACTTGATGAAAATTTTGAAAAAACTAATAAAACTTTCTTAAATGTAATAGAAAGATTATCAAAAATAGATGAAGCTCAAAAAAAGATAGAAACATTATCCTTAGATATAGTTAGCTTACAAAGTATCTTAACAGATAAAAAGACAAGAGGTATCTTTGGAGAAGTTAATTTGAAACATATTTTAACTAGTGTGTTTGGTGAGAAAAATGATAATATCTATAAAATGCAGTATACTCTTAGTACAGGAGTGATTGCTGATTGTGTTGTCTTTGCGCCAGATCCTCTAGGTACAATTGCGATTGAT
This sequence comes from uncultured Bacilli bacterium, assembly GCA_947624045.1. Classification (GTDB taxonomy): domain Bacteria; phylum Bacillota_I; class Bacilli_A; order RF39; family UBA660; genus CANRGD01. The sequence goes on along the minus strand of CANQIL010000006.1, from coordinate 3,147 downwards.
TCAAAATTTCCCTTAGAACATTATCAAATGATGGTAGATAAAAATATATCTTCCGAACTAAGAGAAAACTATGAAAAAATGTTTAAGCAAGATATGAAAAAACATATTGACGCTATTAGCTCTAAATACATTATCCCAAGTGAAACAGCCGACCAAGCCATTTTATTCTTACCCGCAGAAGCTATATTTGCTGAAATAAATGCTTATCATCAAGATATAATTAATTATGCTTATAAAAAACGAGTATGGTTAACATCACCAACTACCTTAATATCAACACTTACTGTAATAGAAATGATTATTAAAAATATCGAAAGAGATAAATATACCTCAATTATTCACGATGAATTAAATAAATTAGGTTTAGAATTTGCTCGTTATAGAGAAAGATGGGATAAATTAGCTAGAAGTATCCAAGCCGTTAATAAAGATGTAGAAAATGTATCCATCACAACAGATAAAATATCTAAAAAATTTGAAGCAATTAATAAAGTAGAAGTTCAACAAATAGAAGATAATAAAGAAAGTTCAAATTGATTTTGAATTTTTTTTTACCTAAAAAAATAAAATTAAGTATGTTAAGTAGATTTATAATTATGTTTATCGCATTTTTAGCTATGGTCTTTGGACTATCCTATGTTTTTATATACATAAATCTTTTTTCATTTGGATATAATATAAAAGAGTATTTAGAATTTCTTTTTACAAGATATGAATGGTACTTATTCTTAATAGGTTTTTTAGTAGAAATTATATGTTTAATAAGAAAGGATAAAAAAAGATGACTTGTATATATGATGTTTTACTTAATTTTACTGATGATGATAATTTAATAGACTTTTTTGAATGGCAAGAGAAAGATACTTTAGAACATATAAAAAAAATATATTTAGTAAAAGTAAATTCAGAAGTAATGGATGACTTTTTAAAATATAAAATTAAAGTTACTAAAGAATTTTTAGAAAAAATAGAAGATAAGACATGTCTTTATAAAAATAAGAAAAATTTAAAATATGCAGCTTTATTTACTGATATGAATAAAGTTATAGCTTTTGAATTTTCAAATAAAGGTGAAGTCATAGCAAAAAGTTCACTTTTATTAGATGAAGAAGATGATATTATGATGGAATGTGCTTGTGTAGATGTAGAAGAAATTCAGTATGAAAAGATATGTAAATATCCAAATAATATTTTTTTAACGAGAGAAGAATTATTTAGAAGAAAATATTTATTAAAAGAAGTAGAAAATGCTTATAAAGATAAGTTATTTGATAAGATATTATATTATTATGAAGAAATTTTTGATAAAGATGAGAAGAGTATTAATGATAAATATAAAATTATTATTAATGATATAAAAAATAATTATAATGAAAAGCATGATTCTTTATATGAGATAGTTAGGATGTCTTATTCGAGAAAGTAAATTTTACGTTTACATACTTTTAATATGTTTATTTGTATAATTTTCTTATATAGTAGCAATACTTTAGTATTAAAATAGTAGTAAAGGGTGAAGAGTATGAGTAATAGGAAACAGAAATATATTATAATAGGTGCTTTATGCTTAGTAGTAGTTTGTTTATCAATAGGTTATGCAGTACTTTCAGCTAATCTAAAGATAGAGGGTTCTGCTAGGGTAGAATCTAAATGGGATGTGGTCTTTTTAACAGATAATATTGAAACTACTACAACTGGTACAGCAAGTTGTGATATAAGGAAAGTTTCAGGTACTTCAATAGAAAATATGAGTGTTATTTTTAATAAGCCAGGAGATGCTTGTACTTTTACTGTGCCAGTTAAAAATATTGGTAATATTCCAGCAAGACTTGTTGATGTAACAGGTAAGAGTTCAAACTTAACATTCTTAGGCGAATCAGCAGATCAAGATATTTTAAGAAATAATGTTATATATGAAGTTAATTATGGTAAAACTCCAATAAAAAGTACAACAGATTTTTCTAGTATTCCTGTCTTGAATGAAAATGATAAAGTAACAGTTACACTTAAAGCAACTTTTCTAAATTCATCAACAGAAATGCCAACAAGTGAAGTAATAATTGGTGGACTAGATAGATCTTTTATTTATGAGAGTGCTACTAATGGTGAAGATAGTGGCTCAGCTACTCCAGTAGTTGATAACATACCGAATCCACCAGAATTAAATGGAGATATGATACCGGTATATTATGATAAAATAGATGATACAACAGGTGAATGGAAGAAAGCCGATGTAAATAATGAGAATAATAATTGGTATGATTATTCTAAACAACAATGGGCCAATGCCGTAACAGTTGTTGAAAGTAAAAGAAAAGAAATACTAGACGCAAAAGTTGGAACTCCAATTGATATGGATTATATAAACACAATGTGGGTATGGATACCAAGATACTCTTACACCATAAAGAAAGAAAATAATTCTAGTGACTATTATGGTAAAGCTAGTTTTGGAAATAATAATCCTACTCGTGAATTACCGGGTGAGATAGATGTAAAATTTATCTCAAAAGTAACAGAAACTGGTACTGCTCAATATACTGGAGATACTCCAACAAATTGGCGAACAAATGAAGCTTTTGATTTTGGTGGAGAAAAGAGAAGTGGTATATGGGTAGGTAAGTTTGAAACAACAGGAGAGTTAACACCAGATTGTACAAGTGAGAGTTGTACTGTAGACAAATTATCTATAAAACCAAATTTACAATCTTTAAGAAGCCAAACAGTAAGTAGTTTCTTCTATGCCGCAAGAAGTATGCAAAATGATGAAACAACTTTTGGATTTAGTAAATCAAAAGGCGACTTACATATGATAAAAAACGATGAATGGGGAGCAGTAGCATACCTATCACAAAGTAAATATGGCAAATATGGTAATAGTGATTATACAAGAGCAAACAAAGAAATATATCAAAATAAATCAACTACTTTTATAACAGGTTCAAGTAATGGAACGCCAAGTCAAAGTAGTACAACTGAGCCACAATATACTTATAATGATATGACTAAGTTAGATGAAGGACAAGGACAAGCCGGCCCCGGAGCTTCAACTACTGGAAATATATATGGGATATATGCTATTTCTTTATAAAATCATAAATAAAAAACAAGTTTTTATAAAAAAGCCAAAAAGACCCCTTACCCCAT
>CANQIL010000005.1 GCA_947624045.1 uncultured Bacilli bacterium | reverse complement strand
TTTTCTTGACAAAAGAAAAACCTTATACAATAAGGCTTAGAATACTTTTTCAATTTCTATCAACTGTCAAACTCGGGTGGTATGGTGATTACAGACTCTTTGTGTACCGTGTTCATCCTTGGTTTTATCGCGGTGGCAACTACTTTGATAGCACGCTTGTGGGAGTATTCGGTGTAGACAACAACAATGGCAACTTCACCCATAATTATTCTTGCCATTTAGTTTTAATGCCATAAAATTCACCATTTTTCACCTTTACTTATAAAATATTAAAGAGTATACTTAAATAGAGGTGTTGTGAATGAAATATTATTGTATAGGTATAAAAGGAACTGGTATGTCAACACTTGCGCAAATCTTATATGACTTAGGTAATGAAGTAAGTGGTTATGATGATGCCAAAGAACATAAATTTACCCAAGATGGCTTAGAAAAACGTAATATAAAAATTTATTATGATAATAATCATGATATAGATAAAGATACTATTGTAACTTACAGTGTTGCTTTTAAAGAAGACCATAAAGAAATAAAAAGAGTTAAAGAACTTGGCTTAAAAGTAGTTAAATATAATGAAATAATTGGTAGTTTGATGAATGATTTTAATTCAATAGGAGTAGCAGGAACTCATGGTAAAACAACTACTTCATCAATAATAAAACATATTTTAACCGAAACAGTTGGTTGTAATTACTTTATTGGAGCAGGAGATGGTATGGCTTCTAAAAATAATCGATACTTTGTTTTTGAAAGTGATGAATTCAATAAACATTTTACGGCCTATCACCCAACTTATTCTATAATTACAAATATAGAAGCAGAACACTTAGAATGTTATAAAAATATAGATGATATTAGAAATACTTTTGAAATATTTGCTAATCAAACGAAAAAGAAAATTATTGTAAATGGTGATAATGACGAAATAAGAAAAATTAATTTTAAAACACCAGTAATTTATTATGGTTATAAAAGAGAAAATGACTATTCCATTAGAAATATCGATTTGAATAGTAAAAATTCTTCATTTGATTTATATTATAATGATGTTTTCCTAGATCACTTTAGTATTCCTTTATTTGGAAAACATATGGTTTCTAATGCTACTGCCGCTATTATTTTATGTAGAGAACTAGGCATTTCTTTAGAAGAAATAAAAAAATACTTAGAAACATTTAAAAATGCTAAAAGACGATTTGCTGAAGAAGTAGTTAATAACACTATAATTATTGATGATTATGCTCATCATCCTACGGAAATTAAAGTTACATTAGAAGCTGTTAAGCAAAAATACCCCGATAAAAAATTGACAGTTGTCTTTGTACCAAATACTTATTCTAGAACTAAAGACTTTAAAGATGAGTTTGTTTCTTCTTTAAAAGTAGCTGATAAAGTATATTTAACAGAAATTGATTGTAATAGAGAAAAACAAGAAGACTATCCTGGAATAAACTCTAGTATCATAACAAAAGAAATTCCTAATAGTGAAATAATAAGTATCGATACAATAAACAAGTTAGAAAAAGAAAAAGATAACGTCGTATGTTTTATGGGTTGTGCATATGTTGATGGAATACTTAATGCTTTTAAAAATATACTTAAGTAACTAAGGCTCTACTTAGAGCTTTTTTTCTGGACTTTTTTAGAAACTTTTGTTATAATAAGTGAGCAATTGGGGATGGTTATTTTATGAGTACTCTAAACATTATGAAAAGCGATAAAAAAGAAATTATTACTAAAATTAACGAAATAAAAAATAAAGTAGATGAGAACTATACATTTTTGAATTTATCTAAAGATTTTACTAGTAATTTATTTCAAAATGTCTGTAATAAATTATTAAACCAAGAAAGATTTATAGATTTAAATCTATTTTTAGATAAATTAGAAAAAGAATATAACTTAGAATATCAAGAAATACTTAAAGATAAAATTTTAAATGATAATACTAGGGAAATTTTACAAGACTATATCAACTGTTTATTAACAAGTACAGAAGTTGAGTCTTATGAAAAATTACTTATCTTTTCTAAAGAGTTAAATTCATCTTTAACATATCTTGATGTAGAAGATTATAAATTTTTACTTAATAATACTATACTAAGAGTTTTAATAAAAGAATGTATTGCTGATGATAAAATTGATTTACTTTTAGATACGCCTCTTTATCCTTTAATTACTTTATATTTTAATAATAACTATCTTTTAGAAGAAAGAGATTATGAAACAGATAATTTCCAAACTAATCAACTTGGCGCTTATACATATATTGGCACAATACCAAGTAAAATCTTAACAGCTGAAGAAGAAAAGTATTTTTTTGAACAAGTATTAAAAGGCAATAAAGAAGCTAAAGAATATTTAATTAAACATAATCTAAGATTAGTTATAAGTATTGCTAAAGATTATCAAAATAGAGGTTTAGATTTAGATGATTTAATTCAAGAGGGTAATATTGGCTTAATGAAAGCTATTGATAGATTTGATATTAGTAAAGGAGTAAGATTTTCAACTTATGCTACTGCTTTTATTAGTAATTCAATAAAAACATCTATTAATTGTTATGGTAGAACTATTAGAATACCTATTTCTTTAAGAAGAAAAATTAATGAGTTAAATAAAACAAAAGTAGAACTTAATAATATTTTAGGTAGAGAAGCTACTAAAGAAGAACTTGCAAAAAAATTAGGTATTTCAGTAAAAAAAGTAGAAGATTTAATTAATGCTTCTATTGATACTACTAGTTACAATGTTCAAGTTGATAAAAATAATGACGACTTTGAACTAATTGACTTTGTCCGTGATGATAGTGTTGATATTGAAGATAATTTTCTTAAAACAAATCTCCAAGAAAATATATTAGAAATTCTAGATACCTTAAATGAAAAAGAACGCTATGTCTTGATTCACCACTTTGGTTTAAATAATGAAAAAGAAGAAACTTTAGAACAAATTGGTAAACATTTAAATGTTCGTGGTGAAAGAATTCGTCAAATTGAAAAAGCGGCTTTAAAGAAATTAAAAAAGCAACAAAAAGTTCGTAATAGTGTTAATTATTTAGATAAAGTTATTGATTTATCTAAAGAAGAAAAAATGTTACATATTTATGATTATTTTAAAAATTCTCAAAAATATCTCTTTAGTGCTTTTTCATACTTAGAAGAAAATGAAGTTCATTACTTAAAAAATATTTATGGTGAATATTTTGATAAGAAAGCTCTAGCTATTAATACTTTGGAATTTAAAGAATTAATTGATAAATTAGATATAATTACTAAAGCTTTAAAAAAAGAAAGCTATTTAACATTAAGTGATTTAACCTTAGTAGAAATATTAAGAATGGATTCTAAAGAAGAAGTATTTTGTCTTATGGAAAAATTAAATCAAAGTGACCAAGATATATTAATAAGAAAATATCCTAATGGTATTGATAATGCTCCTAAAGAATTGGCTTATCCATTAGAAGTTTATTTTGTAAAAGGTATTATTAAAAAGATGAAAGCACTTAAAGAACAAAAGAAAAGTAAAGTTTTACTAAAGAAAAATTAAGGTTTATAATTATAGTAAAGAAGTTTGGTGGTAGTTTTGAATAATAAGTTAATAGAGCAAGAACAAATGCTTTTTTCTAAATTTAAACAAATTAGTCTTATAGTAGAAGATAAATATTCTTATTTAGTATTAAATAATGAAAAAAAAGATAAATTATTGCAACAAGCCTTTACTAAATTTTTACAAAATATAAGTAAAATAAATGATGATAATATCTCTTTAGAAATAGAAAATTATCTAAATAAAGAATATCTAAATTTATTAAAAGAATTACTAGTTTTAGAAGATAATAAAAAAGTTTTAAATGATTATACTAATAATTATTTTACTTATAAAGCTTTTAGTAAAGACATTAGTAAAAACTTAGAAAATTATACCGATGATTTAATTGCTTTAAATCCAAATATTTCTTATGAAGATTGTCTTTATTTAATAAAAAATAATGAATATATTAAAAATGGATTAGAAACTATAATCTACTCAGCTAATGAAAAGATAAATTTATTTAAAATAGATGAATTATTACAAACTAATCTTTCTATTTTACTTGAACCATTTTGTCAGTATTATAATATTAGTACTGAAGATAATGATTCACTAAACGATGAAATTTATGAATATAATTCTAAAGAAAGCAAAAATGATAATTACTTAACTGATAATATTGTTCATGATTATTTACGTAGTCTACCTCCGGCTTTAACAATTGATGAGGAAAGAAAGTGTTTTTTAGCTTTAGCAAGTGGCCAAAAAGAGATGAAAAACTATTTAATTGAGCATAATTTAAAATTTGTTGTGAGTGTTGCGAAACGTTATCAAGGAAAAGGGCTTGCTCTTATGGATTTAATTCAAGAAGGAAATATTGGTTTAATTAAAGCCGTTGAAAGATTTGATGTAGAAAAAGGTTTTAAATTTGTTTCTTATGCTTCTTGGTGGATAAGACAAGCTATTATTATTGCAATTAATGAAAAGGGTAGGACTATAAGATTACCTGCTTATGTAAATCAAAAATTGCGAAAAATTAATTATTTAAAACATTACATAAGTAATAATTTAGGTCATGATGCTACTACTAAAGAACTTGCTATGTATATGAATATGAATGAAAAAGACTTAGAAGATTTTCTTAAAAATACTTCTGATAGTATTAGTTATAATGTTTTAGTAGGGGAAAAAGAGGAAAATGAATTACAAGACTTTTTAGAAGCTAATATTGATATTGAAAATGATCTTATAAGAGATGATTTAAAAAGACAAATTATTCCCTCTTTAAAAAATCTGTCATCTCGTGAACAATATATTTTAATAGAGAGAATTGTTAATAGGAAATCCTTAGAATCTGTTGCGAAAACATTAAACATTACTAGAGAAAGAGTTAGACAAATAGAAGAAAAAGCTTTAATTAAATTACGGGGAAAAAAGCAAATAAAAGATACGATGATTTATCTTGATAATCCTGAAAGTATTTCTTTACCTAAGCAAAAATTTACATTAGTAAAAACTATTGGTTCTAAAAAAGATTGTGTATTAGAAGCTATTACTTATTTAGATGAAGAAGAAAGGCAACTTCTTTTTGATGCTTATGGTAAAAATTATGAAAATAAAGTAGAAGCAAATTATAGTGATGAATTAAATGAACTAATAATCAAATTGAAAATATTTACCTATGCGATTAAAAAACCAGAAAAAATTACTATACTTAATAACAGTCTATTTTCTTATTTTACTTTTTATGAAAAAGAAGATATCTTAGAAGCCATAGATACTTTATCTGATAATAAGAAAAAATTATTAAAAGAGAAGTATCCTAATGGTTTTGATGAAAAGCCAATTATTATGCCTGTTGCTTATGAAGATTATTTAAAAAGAGAAGTATTTGGTAATATAAGTAAAAAATTAAAAGAAAAAAAGGAAGAAACTATTAAAAAGAGTAATAATATTATTACCTTAACTAGTTTAAGAGAAGCTTTTTCTAACCTTACAACAGAAGAAAAAGAAAAGATACTTAATTTATTTAAACCTAGTGATGAAGAAGAGTACTTCTTAGAAAATTTAATTATTATGAGTAAAGATGATGCTTTTTTAAAATTAATTAAATATGCTAATAATATTGAAAATACTTCTAAATTTGATATAGATATTAAAACTGCTTCCTTTTTATCATTAACAAGTGCAACTTCAATAGAAGAAGTGAAATATCATTTAAACTTTCTTTTACCAAGTGAAATTAAACTTCTAAATTTACGTTTTGGTACTAATTTTTTACAAAAAATAAAATTACATGATATCGAATATCCTAAAAAAAGAAGAATAGTTACTAAAATTCTTCCTAAACTTAATGAACGCATTGTAAAATTAAGAATGCCTTTAGAAAAGGCTTTGGATGTTGATAGTGCTACTGTTAAAAGAGCTATTACGTATTTTGAAAATGAAGACCAAAAACTTTTGAATACTTTATATAATTACAAAGACTATGATTATGTTTTAACAGAAAAAGATTATATTAGAATAGTAAGTAAATTACTTCCTGTATTAAAAAATATTATTAATAATTTAAAACTTAAAGGTACTATTACTCCTAATACTTCTATAAAAATAAATAGCTTATATGAAAAAAATAGTAATTTAAGATATAATACAACTAGAGAAAATTTAAAAGAGATTGTAGCTGAGTTATCTAAAGAAGAGCAAAGTGTTTTTTATAAAAAATTTGGTCCTAATTTAGATGAGTATAATACTAATTTAACTGCTGCAGAAAATAATCTATATAAAAATATTAGTATGAAAATAAATAGAAAAATTAATAAGCAAAATAAAGAAAAAGAAAGAAGAACTCTTTTACAAGAAAGCTTTAAACAAATTAGAAAAATATATTTAAATTTAAACGAAGAAACAAGAAATAAATTATCTGAAAGTGATAGAGTTTTACTTGATAATTTATTTTTAGAAGAAAAAATGCCTAATATAGATAATCTTTTGCAAAAAAATTTCTTAAAAGCTCTTAGAAATATTTTAGAAATAAGTAGAGAATCTAATATTGAAGAAAATAATAAACGATATTTAAAATGTATAGCTTCATATATAGAAAATCAAGTGAAAAGATAGTTGAAATTATAGTATTTCTATGTTAAAATTAAAAATGTCTAAGGACATTTTCTGGTCTGTTGGTGAAGTGGCTTAACACACCACCCTCTCAAGGTGGCATTCACGGGTTCGAACCCCGTACAGACTACCAAATGATTATTAAACGACAAATAGTCGTTTTTTTTTAGCTTTCCTATTGACTTATGACAACCTGTCATATTATAATAGTTAAGCCTATGTAAGAAAGAAGAATTAATATGCCTAGTAAAACATTTTATAATTTAGATAAAGCTAAACAAGAAATGTTACTTCAAAAAGCTATAAATGAATTTTCTATTCATAAATATCAAGATGTTTCTATTAATAAAATAATTGCGAATGCTAATATTTCTAGAGGAAGCTTTTATATGTACTTTACTGATAAAGAAGAGTTATTTGAATATTTAATAGATTTAAAAATGCAATCATTAGATAGTGAAGCTAAAAAAATAATAAAATCAGTTAATGGTAATTTAAGAGAATTCTTTATAAAATTATTTTTCAAATTAACTGAAAACTTTGATGATACTATGAATATAGGTATATTAAAAAATGTCTTTATTTTTAATAGGTTAAGAGAAAAAAACTTAGAAAATCCTAATCATAAGCTTTTTCTAGCTGTAAAAGATTATATAGATACAACTAATTTAAAAGACTATGACTTAGAGTTTATTTTCACCTTTATTTCACATAATTTGTTTTTTGCTATAGATGAATATGCTAAAACAAATGATTTTGAAAGAATAAAAAATAAATATTTATGGAAATTAGACATAATATTTTATGGAATATTTAAGGAGGAAGAAAAATGTTAAAAATATTTAAGTACTTAAAAAATGAAACAATATCTGTCTTAGCAATTATACTTTTATTAATTGTCCAAGCTTATCTTGATTTAACATTACCAGAATATACATCTAAAATAATAAATGTTGGTGTGCAACAAAATGGTATTGAAAATGCGGCTATTGAAAAAATAGGTAAGACATCTCTTGATAAAATAACCCTTTTCTTAACAGAAAAAGATAAAAATTACTTACTAGCTAATTATAAAGAAAGTAGTAAATATAAAGACGAAACAATTTATGTTTTAAAAGCAAAAGCTGATAGAAAAAAGATTAGTTCTATTGTTTCAAAACCTATGACTTTAATTAGTGTTTTTAATAGTAAAGAATTAGCTAGTAGTATGAATATACCTGACAATATGGATATCTTTACTGTCTTACAAAATGCTCCTAATGAAGAAAAGGCAAAAATTATTAAACAAATAGATACTAAATTTAAAGATTATCCTGATACTATTATAGACCAAATGGCTATTACTTTTATAAAAGATGAATATGAAAGAATAGATGTTGACTTAGATAAAATGCAAATTAATTATATTTTTAAAGTTGGTCTTATAATGATTTTAATTGCGGCAGCAGGTATGATTTCTGGCTTATTAACAGTATTTATTGGTTCCAAAATGGCAGCTAGATTAGCTAAGAAACTAAGAGAAAAAGTCTTTAAGAAAGTAGTAAGTTTTTCTAAAAATGAAATGAAGACATTTGGCGCAGCTTCTTTAATTACTAGAACAACTAATGATATTCAACAAATTCAAATGGTTATAGTATTCTTATTTAGAGTAGTTATCTATGCTCCAATTATAGGAGTAGGTGGAGTCATTAAAGCGCTTAATACTAACTCATCCATGACTTATATAATAGGGCTTGCGGTTGTTAGTATATTAGTAATTGTAATAACTCTTTTTGCAATAGCTATGCCTAAATTTACTAAAGTTCAAAAATTAATTGATAAACTAAATTTAGTAACAAGAGAAATACTAACAGGTCTTCCCGTTATTAGAGCTTTTTCTAATGAAAAACATGAAGAAGAAAGATTTGAAAAAGCTAATAAGGATTTAACAAAAATAAATATCTTCATTAATAGAACGATGAGTTTTATGATGCCTATAATGATGCTTGTTATGAACTTTGTTTGTCTTGCTATTGTTTATAGTGGGGCTAAGGGCGTTGATAGTGGTTCTATGCAAGTAGGAGATATTCTAGCTTATATTCAATATACGATGCAAATTATTATGGCCTTTTTAATGATATCAATGATGTCTATTATGTTACCACGTGCTAATGTATCAGCTAAGAGAGTAGTAGAAGTATTAGAAACTAAAAATACGATTACTAATAGTAAAAACTTAAAAGACTTTACTAATACTAAAAAAGGCGAAGTTTGTTTTAAAAATGTCTCTTTCCGTTATCCAGATGCAGATTATGACGTTATAACGGATGTTAACCTAACAGCTAATCCAGGCGAAGTAACGGCTTTTATTGGCTCAACTGGTTCTGGTAAATCTACTTTAATTAATTTAATACCTCGTTTTTATGATGTTACAAGTGGCGAAATTTTAGTAGATGGTGTAAATATTAAAGATGTTGATATCAAAAACTTACGTGATAAGATTGGTTTTGTTCCACAAAAAGGTATTCTTTTTACCGGCTCTATCAAAGAAAATGTTCGTTATGGTAATAAAAATATAACTGATGAAGATATTGAAAAAGCACTTGATATTTCCCAATCTAAAGAATTTGTTTCTAAATTACCAGACAAAGAATACTATCAAATATCTCAAGGTGGTACCAATGTTTCTGGTGGGCAAAAACAGCGTCTTTCTATTGCGAGAGCGATTGCTAAAAATCCAGATATTTATATATTTGATGATTCATTTTCAGCTCTTGATTATAAAACAGATGCTAAGTTACGTCACGAGTTAGCTAAAATTACGAAAGATAAAACGGTTTTAATAGTAGCTCAAAGAATCTCAACAATTATGCATGCCGATAAAATAGTTGTTCTACACGAAGAGGAAGTTGTTGGTATTGGTAAACATCAAGAGTTATTAAAAAATTGTCAAGTCTATAAAGAAATTGCCTTATCGCAACTAAGTAAGGAGGAATTAGAAAATGCCTAGACCTAATCGAAATATACCTAATGAAAAAGCTAAAGACTTTAAAGGTACACTTTTAACCTTACTATCATATTTAAAAAATTATAAATTAAAGATTTTCTTTGTTATAGTGTTTGCTATTGCGTCAACTGTTTTCTTAATAATTGGACCTAAGATAATGGGAAATATTACCACCGAAATATTTAGTGGTCTTATGAAAAAAATAACTAATACGGGTGGCATTAATTTTACCTATATTAGACATACAACACTTATCTTAGTAATTCTATATATTATAAGTTCCTTATTCTCTGCAATTCAAGGAATTATTATGACAGGTATTTCTAATGATATATCTTATAAATTAAGGAATGAATTAAGTAGTAAAATTAATAAAATTCCAATGAAGTATTTTGATACTAAAACTCATGGTGAAGTATTATCTATTGTTACTAATGATATTGATGTCTTAACTCAATGCTTAAACCAATCAGTAACATCTATCGTAACAGGCATTGCGACTATTATTGGTGTTTTGATAATGATGATATCTATAAATATTCCTATGACAATAACAGCACTTTTAATTATTCCCTTTTGTATGTTTATTCTAAATAAGATAATTAAAAAAAGTCAACGCTTCTTTGTTATGCAACAAAACTATCTTGGTCATATGAATGGTCATGTTGAAGAAATTTATAGTGGTCATGATATTGTTAAAGCCTTTAATGGTGAAGAAAATGCTATGAAGAAATTTAATGAACTAAATCAAACACTTTATCAAAGTGCTTGGAAAAGTCAATTTTTAGGAACATCAATGCACCCTATAATGCAATTTATTGGTAACCTTGGTTATGTTGTTATTTCTATACTTGGTGGTTATATGGTTATTCTAGATAAAATCGAAGTAGGGGATATTCAATCATTTACACAATACGTTAGAAATTTTACCCAACAAATAAATCAATTATCTCAAGTAATGGCTAATATTCAATCAGCTATCGCCGCTAGTGAACGTGTCTTTGACTTCTTAAGCATAGAAGAAGAAAAGCCTACTAAAAATAAAGCTCTATCAGTTGAGGGCTTAAAAGGTAATATTGAATTTTGTAATGTTAAGTTTGGTTACAATGATGAAAAAGTTATCATTAAAGACTTTTCGGCTAAGATAAAAGATGGCCAAAAGATTGCGATTGTTGGACCAACAGGAGCTGGTAAGACAACTATTGTTAAGTTACTTATGCATTTTTATGAGCTTAATTCTGGTAAAATTTTAATCGATGGTAAAGATTTAAATGACTTTGACCGTCATGAAATTAGAAAACTTTTTGGTATGGTCTTACAAGATACTTGGTTATTTAGTGGAACTATTAGAGATAATATAAAATATGGAAAACTAGATGCTACTCTAGATGAAGTACGTGAAGCTTGTAAAACAGCCAGTGTTGATCATTTTATTAAAACACTTCCTGATGGTTATGATATGCAAATAAATGAAGAAGCCGATAATATTTCCGGTGGTCAAAAACAACTTTTAACTATTGCTAGAGTCATACTTGCTAACCCTAAAATACTAATACTTGATGAAGCAACAAGTAGTGTTGATACTAGAACAGAATTATTAATTCAAGAAGCAATGGATAAATTAATGGAAGGAAGAACAAGCTTTATCATTGCTCATCGTCTTTCCACTATTAAAAATGCTGATTTAATCTTAGTCTTGAATGAAGGAGACATCGTCGAACAGGGAACACATAATGAATTATTAAAGAAAAATGGCTTTTATGCTAATTTATATAATTCTCAATTTCAAACAGAAGAAGAATAATTTTTCTTCTTTTCTATTGTAAAAAAGTCAAAAATATATTAAAATCTATATAGTAGGATAGGTGAGAAGAATGAATAATGGGGTTACACCAAACAATCCAAATAATGGTACACAACAAAATACAGTAAATCCACATTTACAAAATGCTGACAATCAACCACAACCAGTTATCACGCAAAGCGTCAATGTTCCAACAACACAAATTGTAAATGGTCAACCTATAGGGGTAGTTCCTCAAAAAACAGCTGAAGAAAAACCTAAAGAAGTAACTAAAAAGAAATTTAATTATGTCCCAATTTTAATAGTTATTATATTAATATTAATTGGTGCTGTAGTCTTTTTAATGCAAAAAAATAAGGCAGATGTAGCTAGATTAAGTTTTGAATGTAGTCCTGTTGGCTATAAAGAAGAAACTAAATTAGATATAAATTCAACACTAGTTCAAGATTTATACAATAAAGTTAAAACTAATATAAGAGAAGATTTAGCATCTGTAAATTTTGATAACGCTATGAAATTATATTTAGCTTATAGGCAAATTGCTGAAGATAAAATATATGAATCTAATTGTAATTTATTTAGTAATACAGTCATGGAGCCTTATACTTGTCCTCAGATTGAAACTTTTATGCCAATGGCCTTTAAGGAAGAAACAATGAAGTTAGAATTAAATAAGCTTTTTGGTGAAAATAATAATATACCTTTAGGTAATGTCCAAATAGGTAAAAACTGTATGGGTGGTTATCAATATATTGCTAAAAGAGGTGAATTTGTTAAAGGCTATTGTCAAGAACAGTCAGCTACAATTTTTAGAGCTGAGAAAACACTAACGGAAGCTAAGAGTTACGGTAATTATATTACTCTAACAGAAAATGTTAAATATATTGGCAATCAAAATGCTGAAGTTCCTGCTAATTTACGGAGTGGAACTTATCAATATACTTTTAAATTAGATACTAATTATAACTATATTTATATTAGTAAAGAATACGTAGAAAAATATTAAGTGGGTGTAAAAGATGGAAATTAAAAAAATTGTTACTGGTTATTTAGATGAAAATTGTTATGTTTTAGTTAATAATAAAGAATGTTTAGTAATTGACCCAGGTGATGACTTTCCGAAAATAAAAGAACAAATTGGGGAAGCTAAAGTCTTAGCTGTTTTAATTACTCATTCGCATTTTGACCATATAGGTGCTTTAAGAAATTTTCTTACTAAAAGAAGTATTAAAATATTTAAAAAAAGCAATCTAGAAGAGAAAGAATATGCAGTTGGTAGTTTTAAGTTTAAGTGTATTTATACTCCAGGTCATTCCAAAGATTCCGTTAGCTTTTACTTTGAAGATGAAAAAGTTATGTTTGATGGTGATTTTCTTTTTAAAGAAAGTATTGGTAGAACTGACTTACCAGGAGGCAGTGATGCAGAAATGCAAGAGAGTATAAAGAAAATTTTAACATATCCTGATGATATAAAACTATATCCTGGTCATAATGAAGAAACAACTTTAAAGTATGAAAAAGAAAATAACACTTATTTAAAATAAAGCAACATAATAGCTTTATTTTTTTTATTCTTTATGGTATTATATTAAGCCATAGGGAAGTGTTAACTATGAAGATTTGGACTAAAATACATATTACCGATAAAAATAAAGATATTGATACTATAAGTAATTCTTTAACTAATTACTTATATGGTTATGGACCAATATTAGATATTGCTCGTAAATATAAAATTGATAATAAAGACTTAATTCAATTGAATCAATATACTAAAAATCGTATAGCTGGCTTATTAATGCTTTATTTAGCCAAAGATAATAAAAGAATAAATGATATCGTTAATAAATATAATTTTGATTTAGATGATAAAAATATGATAGTACCTGAAATAGAGGGGTATATAAATAAAGAAAGCAAATAATGCTTTCTTATTTATATGAATAACAAAACGCTCAAAAAACCCGCTATCATAGCAATTACCATTATAATTGCTACTACTTTTATTACTTTATCACTCAAAACTATTCACCTCTAACTAATTATAAAATATTTGTCATAAAAAGTAAATTACTTTAATGTCTAATCTTAGTTTTCTAATAATATGATTAAGTAGGTGATGATATGAAAAAAATATTACAAAAATTAAAAATTAATAAACTATTAACTCTACTTATAATAGTTGCTTTAATCTTTGGTCTATTAGGTTTTTTCTATATCACAGTTTTAAATAATGATAATAAACTTCTTATTAAAGAAAATACTAATAACTATTTAAACGCCGTTAAAAATAATACTGTAAAGTATCAAACTACATTTATTAGGACAACTACTAGTAATACTTTAACTAACTTAATTATTTGGCTATTAGGTATTTCTTTAATAGGTATTGTTTTTATTTTTTTAATATATCTTTTTAAGTGTTTTCTTTTTAGTTTTACTATTACTAGTATTATTTATAACTTAGGTCTAAAGGGTGTTTTATTTGCTCTTATTTATAGTATTCCTATGCTTATTAATTTAATTAGCTGTTTCTTTTTAACTTACTATGCTTTAAGTTTTTCTATAATGCTTTTTAATTATTTTTTTCGTAAGAAAGAATATAATAGGAGAGTTATTGTTAAAAGATATTTAAAAATATTAATTATTTTTTTAGTAGTTGCTTTACTTTCTAGTATTTTAGAGACTTTTTTAATACCTAAAATAATTAAAATAATTTATTTCTAGATTTTTTCTAGATTTTTTGCAAAAACTGTCAATTTACACTTGATTATTTACACCTAATTATCTATAATTATATTAGGAGGGTAAACATGAAAGAATTAAACAAGAAGCTTGCCGAATTAGGAATAAGCAAGGTACGTTTAGCTAAATATTTGGGTGTATCAAGACAAATGCTTTATAATTATCTAGCAATTGATAATATTAGTGATTGGCCTAAAGAAAAAGCTGCTAAACTTTTAAGTTTATTAAATGTTGAAAGCATAGGTGAATTAGTCAATATTAAAGTAACAGGCGAATATATTATTGAAGTAGAAAATCGCTTAAATGAAGGAGTAAAAGATATTTCTAATAAAGAAGTATTAGCTGATTTAAAGGGCTTTAATAAGAAAGAACAAGAGCTTTTATCAGAAATTATTAATATTTTAAAAGAAAAGCTTTCTAATGATAAAACAAAGGAGTCTTATAATACTTTACTTTATCTTTATCATTTTTTACAATCAATGGAGACAACTGAAGAATTAAAGTATATCTTAGCTTATATGTCTAAGTCATTAGGTTTTACCGACCCAATGGAGTTTACTTTTAATAAGGATAAGCAATTTATTTTTGAAAGTATTATCTTTAGTGCTATGACACTATATAATAATGGTGGTGCTTCTAAAAATAAACTAGGTGAGTCTCATAAAAGATTTGTTCAAAATATTGAGCAAAAGAAAGAAGAAAAATTATCTCGTACTCAAGAACTTAATACTGTTAAAGTACAAGCTTTAAAAGAGTTAGGTTTTACAGAAATAAATGAAGATAATGCTAAAGAAGTATTTGAAAAAATAGCCGAGATTCAGTCTCGTAAAGTATAAAAAAAATTAAATTAAAAACTACTGATATCACATCAATAGTTTTTTATTGTCTATTTTTTTCTAGGGTAGGGCTCTTTTATATTAGTTAAATCTAATATATAATCAATACTTGTATTATAAAATAAAGCTAATTTTTTTAGTTCTTCATAAGAAAGTTGATAAATACCTCGTTCAATTCTCGAGTAATGAGCTTGAGTTATTCCTAAGACATCGGCAACATTCTTTTGAGGTAAGTCATTATCCTCTCTTAAATCTTTAATTCTCATCAACATCACCTTTTACATATTTTATAATATTTATAAATGACTTATTGACTTTTATGTGTTTTACGTATATATTTATAATATAATATGTGCAAAGCACATAATGAAAGGGCGATAAGTATGAATAGTAGAAAAACTAAATTAATTATAATAGCTTGTCTTTGCGTGGCAGTCTTAGGCTTATCTATTGGCTATGCTTTATTGTCAACAAGATTAAATATAACCGGAACAGCTAAAGTTCCAGCTAATACGTGGGACGTAATATTTTTAGAAGAAGAAATTAATAAAACTGAAACAGGAATGGCTAAGTGTAGTTTAGGAAATATTGAGGGAACTAGTATTTCCGGAATGAGTGTCGAATTTACTAAACCAGGAGATTCTTGTACTTTTAGTATACCCGTAAAAAATACCGGAAATATTTCCGCTAAATTAGTAGATGTAACAGGAAAAAGTTCTAATTTAACCTTTGTTGGTAGTGGTAAAACAGCATTAAGTGACCAAGAATTATTACAAAAAAATGTAATATATGAAGTGAATTATGGTACTACTCAAATAAATGGCAATACTGATTTTTCAAATATTGAATTATTAAAAGCAGACAATAGTATAACAATAACTTTAAGAGTAACCTTTAAACATAGTGCTGATGCTATTCCTAAAAGTCCTGTTAAGTTAGGAGGCTTAGATAGGGGTTTTATTTTTGAAAGCTTATCTGAAAAAGAAAGTGAAGGGCAAAGCGGTTCGAGCCTAGATAATATACCAAATCCACCAGAGTTAAATGGAGATATGATACCAGTTTATTATGAAGCAACTAGTACAACAACAGGTGAGTGGAAGAAAGCCGATATAAATAATGAAAGCAATAATTGGTATGATTATAATAATCAAAAATGGGCCAATGCTATAACAGTTACTTCTGATGTAAGAGAAGAAATAAAAAAAGAGCCTGTTGGAACTCCAATTGATATGAAAGATATAAATACAATGTGGGTATGGATACCAAGATATAGTTATACAATAAAAAGTGAAGACAGAACAAATTACTTTGGCAAAGCCAGTTTTGAAAATCCTAGTCCAACGGCTCTTTTACCAGGAGAAATAGATATAAAGTTTATTTCAAAAGTAACAGAAACAGGGACAGCTCAATATACAGGAAATACCCCAACCAATTGGCGTACCAACGAGGCTTTTGACTTTGGAGGAGATAAGAAAAGTGGAATATGGGTCGGCAAATTTGAACCTACTGGAAGCTTATTAACTAATGACCAAGCTTGCATAAATGAATTATGTGATACAAGTAAAGTTACAATAAAACCAGAGTTATCATCACTTAGAAGTCAAACAGTAAGTAGTTATTTCTATATGGCAAGAAGTATGCAGTTAAATAATGCAAGTACTTATGGATTTAATAAAAATATTGGTGACTTACATACAATGAAAAATGATGAATGGGGAGCAGTGGCTTACTTATCCCAAAGTAAGTATGGTAAATATGGAAATGGTGATTATACTGGTTTGAATAAAGAAATATTTATAAATAATAGTTTTTACATAACTGGAAAAAGTGGGGGCAGTCCAAACGCTAGTAGTTCAGCAACAACATATGCTTATAATGATATGACTAATTTAGGTGAAGGGCAAGGTCAAGCTGGACCTGGAGCTTCAACAACAGGAAATATTTATGGAATATACGATATGAGTGGAGGAGCTTGGGATAGGACAATGGGAGTATTAGCTTACTATGAATATCCATATACACCGTTGAGCGGTTACTCAACAACAAATAATTCAGGATTTAAAGGAAAAATATATGAAAATGGTAATTATCCTGATTATACAAATAATCCAGCTATAAAATTTCCAGAAGAAAAATATTATAACTTATATAAAGTTGGCACTACCAAAGAAACAATACCAAGCAATTCATATCTTATTAATTCAGCTAAAGCTTGTAATAATAGTATATGTTATGGACAAGCATTATCAGAAACAGCAAGTTGGTATAATGATAATCCAGGATTTATATACAATGAGCGTCCTTGGTCCTTAAGAGGAAGCTATTATGATGACTCTACAACTTCAGGAATATTTCACTCAGCTGCAGGAGAAGGTCATTCTGTGACTTATGCAACTTCACGGTTAGTTTTAACACCTTAATATTAAAAATTTAAAACTTATAAGATAATTATCTAGAATTATTGTTAACTTATAAGTTTAAAACCTTTATATTATAAGGCTTTTTACTTATACTAACAGCTTCCTATAATTGATATTATGTTAACTTCTATAAAATAATAACTATATTATTAATAATACTATTACTTAATCTAAATAAATAACTATTCTTTAATAACAATACTCCCCCTACTTTAATTTAGCAAAAAAAAATGCATTTTAAGAAATTTAGGTTAAGAACTATCCATCTTTTAAAATAAAAATCGCTTAAAATGCATTTAAAGTTTTTTAATTATTTTCTAAATATTAGCCAAACTATATATAGGAGGTTAATTTATGATTGATAAGATTATATGTGATGTAGACAGTTGCAATTACAATAATAGCGAAGAGGGGACTTGTCGCTTAAAAACTATCAAAGTATCTTGTACTTGCAATAAAAATAATTGTCAAACATCTAAAGAGACAATTTGTCAAAGCTTTGAAAATACAGGCGGTCCTATAACTGACAATGTCTATGAAGTAACTTCAGAAATGTAAGAGGGGAAGTGCCCTCTTTTTTTCTACTCTTCCCCCACTCTATATTAATTCTTCTAAAATACTTTGGCCAATCTCTGGAGCTTCAACATCAAAATTATCCGCAATTGTTGCCCCGATATCTGCAAAAGTTTCAAACGGTTTAAGACGTTTAGGCTCCTTAAAATTACGACTATACATAATAACAGGAACATTTTCTCTGGTATGGTCATTGCCTCTAAATGTTGGGTCATTACCATGGTCAGCTGTAATAATTAATAAATCATCTAACTCCAATTTATTTAAAATAATAGGCATTTCAACATCTAATTCTTCAATAGCTCTTCCATAACCTAATACATCTCGTCTATGTCCATATAAAGAATCAAAATCAGCTAAATTAACCATACAAAGTCCTGTAAATTTCTTATCCATTATATCTGTAAGTTTACTAATCGCTTCCATATTATTAGTTGCTTTAATATTCTTATTTATACCTTGACCATCAAAAATATCATTAATCTTACCAATACCAATAACATTGTAATTATTATCAAGCAAGCTATCTAATACCGTTCTTTTTGGTGGCTTAATAGCGTAATCTCTTCTACCACTATTAATTAATTTATATTTACCTGGTGTTCCTGTAAAGGGTCTCGCAATAATTCTGCCGATACGCCAATCTTCTTCTAAGGTCAAAGCTCTAATCTTTTCACAATATTGATACAATGTACTAATAGGAATACTATCTTCATGAGCGGCAACTTGTAAATCAGAATCAGCTGAGGTATAAACAATTAAAGAACCATAATTAATTTGTCTTTCCCCTAATTCTTGAATGATAGTATCATCAATACAACACTTATTACCAATAACTTTTCGTCCTGTGACTAATTCTATGCCATTTAAAATATCAAAAACAAAACCATCATTAAAGGTCTTAAAAGGAATATCATTTTTTATTCCTACCATTTCATAATGACCATTTAACGTATCTTTTCCGGCATTTATAGGCTTCGCAATCGTATAATAAGCTTCCACATCAGCATTATCACTCATATTAATAGTATCTAAAAAACCAATCTTCTTTAGATTAGGAATAAATAAATCACAGGCTTCATTAATATGTTTAAGCGTATTTGCGCCATTATCTTGGAAGTTAACCGCATCAGCTGTTTCTCCTACCCCTAAAGAATCTAAAACCATTAAAAATATTCTCTTAAATTTCATAAATTTCTATCTCCTTATTTGCTATTACGTGGATGATATTTCTTGTAATCTTCAACAACTTTAGTATCACTAACTTCTGTATAAATCTTAGTAGTAGAAATATCCGAATGCCCAAGCATCTCTTGAATACTTCTTAAATCAGCTCCCCTATTTATTAGATGTGTCGCAAAAGAATGCCTTAAAGTATGAGGTGATACATCCGGATTAAGACCTTTTTCTTTCAATAATTTCTTTAAATTCTTAAAGAATCCTTGTCTAGACATAGCTAAGCCATGATTATTTAAAAATAACTTATCACAACTTCTTTGTTTCAAAAGACTATCCCTTATTTGCAAATACTCTTCTAAATAATTAATAGCGTATTCACCTAAAGGAACAATTCTCTCCTTACTACCTTTACCCATTATACGAATAAATCTATTATTAATATCAATATCATTTATCGTTAAATTAATAACCTCACTTACTCTTAACCCACATCCATACATTAATTCTAACATAGCCTTATTACGATAGTCAAATGGTGTTACTAGTTTGATATCAAGTAGCTTATCGACATCTTCAATACTTAAAGTCTTTGGCAAAGCCTTTCTTAACTTAGGCCTTTCAATAAATTCTGTAACATCTTTAGTTACAATTTTTTGTTTTAATAAGTATTTATGAAAATTCTTAATAACTGTCAAATTATGCGCAACCGTTGTCGTAGCTTCCTTAGAACGTAACTTTAAAAAAGCCGTAACTTCATCACTAGAAATATCCTCAACCTTATAAATATGCCTTTTTTCTAAGAACTCTCTATAGACTTTCAAATCATTTTCATAAGATACCTTTGTCTTATCTGATAAGCCTTTTTCAAATATACAATAATTAATAAAATCAAAGATAGCATCTTTTAAATTCATATATCTCACTTCACTTATCTATAATAATTATAATATCATTTTCCTTAAATAACAATAACTTGAGTAATTCTTTATTTATGAGTACTTTTTTCTTCTTCATAAATTTGATAAAATAATAAGTAAAAGGAGGTCTTTCTATGAATAAGCCTTTAGCCTTAAAACTAGCTCCAACAAGTTTAAAAGAAGTAATAGGACAAGAGCACTTAATTGGTAAAGATAAAATACTTAGTAATTTAGTTAAAAATAAAAAGCTTTTTTCGATGATTTTATATGGAAAACCTGGTATAGGAAAAACATCTATTGCGAATGCTTTAGTTAATGATTTAAAGGTAAGATATCGCTTTTTAAATGCTTCAGTTGATACTAAGAAAGACTTAGATATTGTTATTGAAGAAGCTAAAATGTATGATGGCTTAGTTTTAATAATGGACGAGATTCATCGTCTAAACAAAGATAAGCAAGATATTTTACTGCCTCTATTAGAAAGTGGCCTAATTACTTTAATAGGTATGACAACAGCTAATCCATATCATTCCATAAACCCAGCTATTAGAAGTAGATGTCAACTTTTTGAATTACACGAGTTAACTAAAGAAGACATCATGAAAGGCCTTAAAAAAGCCATTAAGCATCCTGATTTAAAAAATATAAAGATTGATAATGCTACTCTTGATGTAATTGCGAATATATCAGGAAATGATTTAAGATATGCCTATAATCTTTTAGAAATTGCTTACTTTTCTTCTGATGATAAAACTATTACTAAAGAAAAAATAAAAACTATTAATAGTAAGCCCGTCTTTTTTGCCGATAAAAATGGTGATGGACACTATGATGTGTTAAGTGGTTTACAAAAGTCTATTAGAGGTAGTGATGTAAATGCTTCTCTTCATTATCTAGCTAGATTAATATTAGAAGGTGATATTGAATCAATTGCGAGACGCCTAAGTGTAATAGCTTATGAAGATATTGGTCTGGCTAACCCGGCTATTGGACCTAGATTAGATGCCGCTATTAATGCTGCTTTACGAGTAGGTTTTCCGGAAGCAAGAATTCCTTTAGGCACCATTGTAACGGAAATGGCCTTATCCCCTAAAAGTAATACTGCTCATGTTGCTTTAGACTTAGCCTTAGAAGATATTGAAAAAGGTAATACTGGTAATATTCCTAATCATTTAAAAACATCATCACCTGATTATAAATATCCTCATGATTATAAAGGTGCTTATGTAGTTCAACAATATTTACCTGATAAAATTAAAAATAAAAAGTATTATACACCTAAAGATGTTGGTTATGAAAAGCAATTAAAAGAAATATACGAAAAACTCCAAAAAATAAATGAAAAATATCAATAATTTAAAATTTTAAGATATCTAATATCGTTTGAGGTGTTATTTTAGTAAAGTATAATAAAGTTAAAGCTAGTAAAAGGAATGGTCCAAAGGGTACTATTCTTTCTTTATGTTTAACTAGTATCATTAAAGAAACCGGTAAAGCTAAGCAACTACCTAAAAAAATAGAAATAACTCCTAAGAGAGGATGCAGAATAACGCCAAAGATAAACATCATCTTTATATCCCCTCCCCCCATTGATTCTCTTTTAAAAACTTTATTTCCAACTAACATAATTAAATACATTAATAAAAATAAAAATACTCCCGAAATGATTTTTAAAAAAGTTGCTTTTAAACCTAAATCTAAAAATTCAAAAAAGATAAAATAAATGGTAAAAAAGATTAATACTTCATCTGGTATTACTAAATATGACATATCACTTACTGTTACAATTATTAATAACGCAACAATTCCTAAAGCAATAAATAAAGATAGTGAAAAGCCAAATGAATAATAAGCTAAAGCAAATAAAATTCCTGTAAAAATTTCCATATAAGTTGATAAAGGATTAATCTTTTCCTTGCAATAGCGACATCTTCCTCTTAAAAAAAGGTATGAAAAAACAGGAATCATGTCTATGAAACTAAGTTCATGAGCACACTTATCACAGTGAGAACGTCCGCTTACAAAAGAGACTTTTTGAGGCAAACGTAGACCGATTACGGTAAAAAATGAGCCAAAGAATAAGCCAAAAATAAAAAAGATAATTAAGTATAAAATTTTCATTAATTACCCTCCTTACTTAACCTGTTCGTATATCGCAAACATTGGTTGAATAATAGACATAAGAATAACACCAACAACTAAAGCTAAAAAGCAAATCAAAATGGGCTCAATTAAACTTTTCATCTGGTCAATAATATTCTTATGAAGCATTTGAAAGTGAGCAGCAACTTTTTCCATCATATTACCAAGTTGTCCTGTTGTCTCACCTGTTACTAACATTTCATAGGCAACAACCGGAACGGCCCATTCACCTCTAAAAGCTGTAGAAATAGAATCTCCCTTAGCTAAATTAGTTAGTGATTTATTAATAATACCTTTATAAACTTCATTATTTGTAATTTTTGATAATATTCCCATACTATCGGTAATAAATACACCATGATTTATTAAAGAAGCAAAAGTCTTCGTAAAATTAGCTATTTCATTATAGATAATAACATTTTTTACTATAGGAATATGCATAAGAAAAATCTGAACACCTTTTCGAAACTTCTGAATTTTCTTAAAACAAAGAATAAATGAAATAACTACTACTAGTATAACAGCTAATAAAATATACCATTTGGCTTTGATAAAATCACTTATTGCTAATATTGATAATGTTAAAGCGGGAAGTTCAGCATTGTTAGCTTCAAACATTACCGAAAATTGAGGTACCAAATATGTAAGCATAAAAATTAAAACGGCAAAGGCAATAGTTAATACGACTAGTGGATATGTCATTGCACTTTTCATTTGCTTTTTGGTTTGGTCCATTGTTGTATAGTAATCAGCCATATCATCTAAAATAGTAGGTAAATCTCCTGTCATTTCAGCTGTTTTTACCATATTTATAAGTAATTTAGGATACGTTTTATTCTGGCGCTCCATCGCAACTGATAAACTCTCTCCCCTTAATAACTCATAAACAAGTTCCATGAAACTTTTTTTCATACCTTTTTTGTTAGATTGCTTAGCTAATATTCTAACTGAATCGGCTAGTGGAATTCCGGCTTTTATGTAAGTTGATAATTGAGTTAAAGCAAAAGCTAAATCAGAAGATTTAATCTTTCCATTTCCTCCAATATCTATATCATATTTAGACCTTTCTTTTACTTCTAAAACTTGATACTCTTGCGTAAGAAAGAAGTTTCGAATATCATCGGCTGATTCAGCATCAAAGTTTCCTTGTTCTTTTTTACCAACTCCATTTATGACAACATAATGAAATCTTTTAATTGGTCTTTCTACTTTTTTATTTATATCAGCACTAGATGTCATACTATTAATTAAGTCTTTATCATCATTAACTGCTTGCTGATTTAAATTTACAAAACTTTGTTGCTGCATAGGGGTTTGATTATTTTGTAATATATTACTATTTTGATTTATAATAGTATTATTTTGTGATGCAGGAGTTGCTGGTGTACTATCAACTATTTGAGAATTAGTTGTAACCTCATTATCTTGAATAGGCATATTAGCCGTTGCTTTTTTTGATTTTTTAAATAAGCCCATAATACTTCCTCCTACTCTAACTATAAATAATTTTATCATAATAATTACTGTTTTTAAATACTTTAATTTAACTTTTTAACTACTTTTACATACACTATTATAAAGAGGTGTGATATGTATCCCTATGGTAATCCAGGTCTACTTACTAGAGGTCTTAGACTAACTCGTGGAATAAATTGGGGAAATCTTCTTGATGGTACACAAAAAACTCTAGGAGTTATTAATCAAGCAATTCCCATTGTATATCAAGTAAAGCCTATTATAAATAATGCAAAAACGATGCTTAGAATAGCTTCCCAAATGTCTTCAGTTGACACTTCTTCAAATATAAGAAGTACTAGTACTAATAATACTGTTAATACTAATATAAATAATACAGCTAATAATATAACTACAAATAATAGTAATCGACCTATCTTTTATATTTAAAAAATAGTGTAATATTATTTAAAACACTATTTTTTTGTATATTCTTCTATAAATTTTTCTTTATATTCTAAGACTTTATCTTCTTTAATAGCTTCTCTTAACTCTTCAGTTAATTTTATTAAAAAGCGAATATTATGAATAGATAATAATCTACCTCCAAGCATTTCATCAGTAGTGATTAAATGACGTATATAAGCTTTTGAATAGTTTTTACAAGTATAACAGTCACAAGTATCTTCTATTGGTGTAAGGTCTTCTTTATACTTGGCATTATGAAAATTAATTTTCCCCTTTCTAGTAAAGGCTTGGCCATGACGAGCAATTCTCGTTGGTAAAACACAATCAAAGATATCTACTCCTCTAATTACACCTTCAATAATATCAAGAGGGTCCCCTATTCCCATTAAGTAACGTACTTTATCTTGAGGTAGATAATCAATTGAATAGTCAATAGCTTTATACATATCTTCTTTAGATTCGCCATCATTCGCAACTCCACCAATAGAGTAACCATCAAAGTCCATCTTAACAGTTTCGATAGCTGAATATTTTCTTAAGTCTTCCCATGCTCCTCCTTGAACGATTCCAAATAGGGCTTGATTTTCATTATTATGAACTAGTTTTCCTCTTTTTGCCCATCTAAGGGTCCTTTCGACACTATTTTTTAAATATTCATAACTAGCACTAGCTGGAGGACACTCATCAAAACTCATAGCAATATCACTATCTAATTTATTTTGAATTTCAATTGATTTCTCTGGTGTTAAAAGAAGTTTTTTACCATCAATATGACTTTTAAAAACAACTCCTTCTTCCGTTATATCTTTTTTCTTATTCTTAGCTAGAGAAAAAACTTGAAAACCACCACTATCTGTTAAAATAGGCCCATCAAAATTCATAAATTTATGTAAACCACCACACCTATCAATTATATCTTCTCCTGGTCTTAACCATAAATGATAGGTATTAGCAAGAATAATTCCACTACCTGCTTCCTTTAATTCTTCTTTAGTTAATGATTTAACACAAGCTTTTGTTCCAACGGGCATAAACATAGGCGTTTCATAAGTTCCATAATTAGTATGAATCTTGCCTAAACGGGCTTTTGTTTTATTATCTTTTTTTATTAATTCATATTGTATTTTCATTTTTCACCTCGTAACTTTTTAGTATCTATATATTAAACTTTACACTAAAATAAGTCAAGAGAAAAAAATTTTTTTTATAAATTTTACCTTTTTTTTAATAAAAATCAAAGTAATTGCGAATAATATATATGACTACTGGCTCATTAGCCAATAGTTATTCAGCTCATATACTGGTAAAATTTTATAAGAAACGGGTGATAGTGTGGAAAGAATTGTTAAAATTAAAGTTGGTATGGGAGAATTCTTATTTAAGTTAGATGATATTTTAGCTGAAATGAATATTAGTAAAAACAAACTAATGCGTGATACAGAAACAGATTTTAAAGTAATTCAAAGAATCTCATCAGGTACAATTACAAAAATTGATATTTATGTTTTAGCTAGAATCTGTGATTACTTAAATTGTAATTTATCAGATATTATTGAATATAAACATAGTTAATTTATAAGGAAAAGTATGAACTACAATGATGAAGCCTTTATAATTAGTAAATGTAATTTAATAAGTAAATTAAAACATGATTTAGCTATATATAATTTAAAGAAACCTTTAAATAGTAGTATTGATAAAGAACTAGACAATAAATATTTTGCTAATATAAAAAAGCCTTGTCTAATAAAACCAAGTGAAGAAAGTTTTATTATAAAAAAAGATAATCTTTTTCTTAAAGTAATTTATAAAAGATTTATCCAAAAACAAATTACTATTTCTGATTATAATCACGCTGATACGTCTTATGTAAAGTATTTAGTCTTTTTACAATTTTCATCTATTGATTATAAGTTTTTTCAAATCTCTTTTCTAAATGAAACTAAAGCTAAAAATTATTATGAAACTCTAAAAGCTAAAATAAATGATTTTTCTACTAGTGAGTTGTTAAAAGAAATAAAAACTGATTTGAATAAAGAAATTTCTTTACTAGAAAAACAATTAAGACATTAGCAATTTTTCTAAACGACTATGGTCGTTTTTTTCTGTTTGACAAAAGTAAAGAAATAATTATAATAGGTATAAATGGAGGCATAATATGTTAAATTCAAAAGAGATAAATAATTATATTACTAAATTAATGGCTAATGAAGATGAAGATTTTGTAATTGGTAATGGAGTTTTAACTTCTATGAAAATAGCTTTTTCTAAAATGAAGTTAGAAGAAAATAAGGAAATGCTTGCGAATATTTTGCATGATTTAGGAGTTGATAATTATCCTTTAATTACTTTAGATTCCTTAACTACTTTAAAAGATGGACAAGTTTGGAATAAACTTGAAAGTATGGAGGACTTTGCTGCTTTAGATATTTTACTTGCTTGCTCTCACGCTTGTTCTTTTATAGACAATGACTTAGATACAGTAGGAAATAATATAAATAATCTTGGTGAAATTGATTCACTTTATCTTACTTTGAGTGGTCGTAAGATGGTTAATGATGATACTAAATGGTTAGCTAAAGTTAAAGAGCTATCTAAAAAAATGAATTATTTAACTTTTCCTGCAGAAATAAAAGCTAATCTTCAAAAAAAAGATAATAAAATAAAAGGACTATCGAGAAATTAAATTTCCAAATAGTCTTTTTTAATTATAAAGTTTTAATTAATTGTAAGTGTTTATCTTTAATATTTTCTTCAGTAATAAGCATATCTTCTGTATTAGCTTCAGTTAATTCTTCAAATAATTGGCATATAGATAAATATTCCTTATATTCTTTAGAGGAAATATATATAGGTAATTCATTTTTTAAAAATTCATTCTTTATATGAGTAAATCTTTTAGCGTCTTCATAAGTATCAAATAAATTGGAAACCACAGTTGTAGGATTTGCTTCCCCATTTAAATTAAATGTAGGTTCTAGTTTTTGTCCAATATCTAATTGATTATTTTGAAGAGCTAATTTTAAAATATTTAAATTTTGAAAAGGAAAAAATACTTTATAGAAAACTTTACTTTTTCCATTAGCTAAATATTTAACTACTGATTCTAAAACATAACACTTAGAAACGATAAAGCCTCTTGTAATATCACTATAATTACTTAAATAGCCTCCATCTTCTTTTAATTCTAATATGGCATATTTTACTGGAAAATTATTTTCCATATACATCTAAAATCAACTCCTACCCTTAAGAATATTTTAGCATGTATCTACATATAAGACAATTAAATTTTATTACTTTTTATCCTAATCTTTATTTGTTATATAAGGATCATAAATGCTCTTATAGTTTTCTAAAGTTTCATCTACATCAAACCAGTAAACATTAGTTAATATTCCATCATTTGGATCTATTTCTGTTCTAGTTAGCCTTCCACCTAAGGCTTTTAGAGTTTTATCTGAGGCAATATTATTAACATCACAGTCTAACATTACTTTATCTAAGCCTACTTTTTTAGCTTCAATCATTCCTAAATATAAATTTATTTTATTATACCCCTTTTTCCTTTCAGTAGGCCTAATTCCATAACCTATATGACCACCAAACTCTAGCATTTCTAAAGATAAATTCCATCTAATATTAATACTACCTATGATTTTATTATCATTTTTTCTAATTAAGAGAAAAGTTTTACTAGGACATCTATTAATACTTCTAGCAAATTCTTCATTTGTCATTTTCATGCATCTATCTAGTGCTTCTTCAAATGATAAACCATCATATATTTTAGCTAAAGAACCGGCGCCATTAATATCGGAACCATATTGAACAAATTCATCTAAATACGCAATTATTTCTTTTTTCCTTTCTATTGATGGTATTTCTAGGAAAAATTTTTCCATATTATAATCCTCACTTTCTATTTATGCTTATTTCAATTTCATTACTTTTACTTTATCGTTATTTTTAAGTAAAGATAAAATTTCTCTTTCTTTTAATTTTATATCTTCAATACTTAATTTAAAATGTGTTGCTAATTCATCATAACTATAATCTTCTTTATACTTTAACATTATAAATTCTAAATCTTTAGCTTCTAAAGTTTCAAGTACTTGCATCATCTCCATACTAAATGAATCATCTTTATCATAATATTTACTATCACAAGTTATATTATCTATCTTTGTTATTTTTTTATTACCACTATCATTATTAACAGTATTACTATCCAGTGACAAACTATCATGTTGCTTTATATATTCCTTTAGATAATTTCTAAAATAACCCTTTACTGATAAATCAATATATTTAATTATTTGACCAAAATTATTTAAATTAATTCTACTTATAACTATTAATAAATAATATTTTAATTCACTTTCAAAGTCTTCAAAGTTATTATAAACCTTAATACCATAACTTTTTGCTAAGGAAAAAATGACTTTATAAATATATCTACTTTCTTTTTTTAATATTTCACTTCTTGAATCATATAATTCGCATTTATATATACCAATTAAATCATATAATTCAACCTTATTTATATTAATATTATTATTTTGTAGCTTATTAATTATAGAAAAAATATTTTTTATTTTATTATCCGTAATTATTTTATAGCCATCATCTGTTTTATTATCAAAAAAATACCATATCATATTAATTGCTTGATAATATGAAAAATCCATATCAACTAAATCACTTACATTTATAAAGCTAATTTTTAGAAAGTTACAAATATCTTTAATTTGTTTAGTATCTTTACTTTCTATCTTTTTTAAATTATTAAAAATTTCATTTATCTTATTTATTTCTAATCTTTCTTCATATTTTTTTATAGCTAGTGATATAATTTTTTCTTTATCTAGTTTTTTTTCTTTATTTTCTAAAGTTTTAATTCTTCTTAAGATAGCTAAATAAGGATAACCATAAGTATCACAAAACTTAGCTAAGGACTGGTCTTTAAAATAATATTTAGTTCTTCCTTTAGGATTTTCTATATAATAATCAACTATTTGTTTTATTGCTTCATCTTTAGAAATAGATGAAGCATCAGCATATTCAGTTAAATATTTTTGAATAATAGTAATATAATTTAAACCATTTTCTTTACAATATGTTATAAGTGGTATTCTATCATAATAATATTTAATAGAAAACTTTTGATAAGCTTCAACACATTCATCAATTATTTCTTGGAGGGGCTTATTACTTTTTGCTTGTTTTCTTAAAATGGCACTTCGAAGGGAATTAACATTTAAACCTTTTTCTTTAGCATAATCTTTTAAAGGCATACCTTTGTAATAATAAATTATTCCATATCTATTTACTGTTTTTATGGCTTCATCAATTAGCTCATCAATATTCTTAGTATTATCCTTGGCTAGTTTTCTTTTAACATAGGAAATAATACTATAATAAGATAGTTTATTATTTTTACAATATTCACTTAAGGTTACACCTTGATATAAATATTTGGGTTCAAAAGGTTGATATGAATTTATAATTTTTGAAGCAAATTCATCATCACTTAAGTCTTTAAATTGAGAAGTATTTCTATGTTTACTCATATAAGTAATTATACTTTTATAATTTAAATTATTCTCTTCACAATACTTCTTTAAAGGTATTCCTAAATAATAGTATTTATAAATACCCTTATGTTCTTTTTCTATATATTGCTTAATTATTTCTTCTATCGATATATCTTTATTTTTTTTCTTTTCGCGATTTATATAAGCTAAAACAGTACCATAAGTTATATCTGAATGACTTTCACAATATTCTTTTAAAGTAACACCTTCATAGAAATACTTATAATTTTTATTAACAAATTCCTCGATTGCTAAAGTAACTAATTCATCATTTGAAAGATTATTATCAGTACTTCTTAACTTGTTTATTCTAGATAATATTGCTTTTTCACTAATACCATTTTTAAGACAATACTTTCTTAAAGTCATTCCTTTATACATATATTTAACAGAAGTTCCACAAGTTTCTATAACCATATCTATAATTTCTTGCTCAGTATAATTTTCAAACTTTTTATCATGTTTTTTCTTCCATATTCTTGTTCTAATAGTATTTATATTAATACCTTTATCTTTACAATATTTAGATAAAGGTATGCCTTTATAGAAATACTTACTTTCCTGCATATTTATCACCACTCTTTAGAAATAAATCCTCAACTAATTTCCAACCCCTCTAGATTATTAATAATATATTTACATTTGAACGTCAAATTTCTATTTATTTTCAATTAAGTATTTATTTTCCTCATTAACTTGTTGTTGCAATACCTCTAGTTCTCTAATATTTTTATTATTTTTTAATGCTTCCATTTGATTTCTTGCTGATTCATTTAACCTAATTAATCTCTCAGATTGTTTTATATTCATTTTAATTAATTCTGCATTAGTATTCTCTAAATTGTTTAAAATAATCAAATGAAGTAAATCAGTATAATCTCTCATATTACCATTTTTAGCAAGTTTTAGGTTATTTTCTCTCCATTCTTTAGCTGTCATACCAAATAAAGCAACATTTAACACATCTGCCTCATTTGCATATACAAATTTAATTTGTTGTTCTGTTAAAGTTGGAACAATATATTTCTTTATTGCGTCAGTGTGAACAACATAGTTTAATTTAGATAATAATCTATTAGCATGCCATTCTATTTTTTCTTGATATGCCTCATTTCTTTTTAATCTTTCAAATTCTTTAATTAAATATAATTTAAATTCTGGACTAATCCAACTAGCAAACTCGAATGCAATATCACTTCTTGCAAAAGTTCCACCACCATATTTACCAGATTTTGAAATAATACCAATAGCATTTGTTTCTCTGATCCATTTTTGAGGGGACATAGTAAACGAATGACTTCCGGCTTCATTCTTAAACTGGTCGAATTCGACCACTTTAAAATTTTCATTATTTAATTCTTCCCATACACCTAGAAAAGAAATTGTTTCTTTGTTTCTTAACCAATTTTTAACAACATCTGCTGGTGCTTTCATCATTTTGTGTTTTTGCTAAGTCAGTAAGTGATATATATTCGTAGCTATCAACTCTAATAACATTTATTTTACTACCTTTAACATCCATCTCTGATTGGATTATATTATTTTTCATAAGTATGCTCCTTTCTAAATTAATCAAACGTGTCTTTCCAATTTGTTAATTTTTTTATCTAATATAATTTCATCATAATATTTTATAGAAATACTTACTTTTCTGCATATTTATCACCACTCTTTAGAAAAAGCCCTTAAATCATCAACCAATAAAATTATAACAAAACTTTCCTATTTGATATAGTAAATATCACTTATTTCTTTTATTTTCAATTAAATTTAATTGTTATCTTCATCATTTTTTGCTTTTTGCTTATCAGTTAAAAATTCAAGAAAAAAATAACGAATCAACGGACAGTGGCTACAATTGCCAAACTCCATTGGTTCGTTATCTGCAAATATAGTACTGCAAAATAGACAAGATGTCAATAGTACTATATGAACAAAATTTGCTACTTCTCAAATCTAGAATCATCATTTCATTTTACTTGTATTGTTATTTCCTTTTTCCAATTCATCTAGATTATTAATAATATCACTTAATACTTTATCTCTATCAAATGAAGTATCAAATGTTGCTATTTCATATTTTTTAAACATTTCATTAAAGTATTTATTCCTATCAATGAAATATCTAACATTTTCTCTTAATTCTTCTTCATCACACCAATATGTCCAATCATCTTCAGTATCATATTTTTTTATGTATTCGTATAATTGTTGTTCAGTTATTTTGTTAAATGTTAATCCAATTATATGATATTTTTTTCTATATTTTTCACTTAGTAAAAATGGCATTAATTGTTCAAAATCAAAATGAGTTCCTTCAATTACAAATTTTATTTCATCATAAAAAGTAGAGCCCTCTGATAATTCAGTAAAATACTTTATCAAAAATGGAGCTAATCTTTTTGCTGTATCAATTGCATCACCATCATGATGTATTTCAAGTTCAGGATATGCTTCAAAGCCACTAATAATGTTATCTATACTAATTAAACTATATCCTTTTTCTTTTACAATTCTTTTTGCAAGAGTAGTCTTACCACTTCTAGCAGCACCAAGTATTAATATATTCTTATACATTTTTAATCACCTTTTGACTCATCATTAATAACAACTAATCTCATATTCAAAAATCTTCATATAATTGAAAATAAGCATGTGTGTATAATATCTATATATACCGTAGTTTTACAAATTATTAAATACTTCTATAAGAAAGGGTGAAATCTTTTCATCATGTAATTCTACTAAAGAATTAATAAATCTATATTCTGAATGCTCTTCTTCTTGCAAAATTATATCATCAATTCTTGATTTTAATTCACATAAATATACTAATCTAATAAAAATAAGATTTTTAGATTCGTCTAAATTACTATCTTCATGAATTACTTTTGTTGGTATGATATTTAAGCCAACTTCTTCTTTAGTTTCCCTAATTACTGCTTCTCGAGGAAGTTCACCATACTCTGCTAAACCTCC
Source organism: uncultured Bacilli bacterium (assembly GCA_947624045.1). Lineage (GTDB taxonomy): Bacteria > Bacillota_I > Bacilli_A > RF39 > UBA660 > CANRGD01. Next base: position 31,440 of record CANQIL010000005.1, on the reverse strand, counting down.
AGGTATATCCCAATATTCTGGAAATGTTGTTTCTTGTTTTGATCTTTTTGTAACCAAATATCCATCTTTTGTCTTTATCAACGTATGAACAATTATTTTATTTCCATTCATTATAACCACACTCCATATAACCTATTTTATCATATATATTGACTTTGTACATAAAAATTGCTAAAATAAAAAACAATTTAAGGGGGGATAGTCATGATAATTACTATCGATGGATTAGATGGAGCAGGTAAATCAACTTTAGCAAAAAGTTTATCTGAAAAATTAGGTTATGAATATATAGATAAACCATTATATGAATTGTTTAATGTTAAGGGTGATGATAATTATTTATATAATGAAATATATCATATGCAAGATTTAATTTATAATAAGACAGATTCTAATACCTTAAAAAGTTATTTTACTGGGTTAAGTCTTTTATACATAAAAGAATGTATGTCCGATAGAAATTTAATAATTGATAGAGGTTTATTATCAGCATTTGCATTTAATGGTGATACAAATTCAAAACCTGTATTTGAAACTTTAATTAATCTTGGAGTATTCTTTGATGCAGCAATTATTGTTACTGTTTCAAATGAAGAAAGAATCAAAAGGATTAAAAAAAGGAATGAAAATGATCCAGATTTAGAACTAGATAAAATTAGAAATCTTAGATATGATTCAATGAATCAATTTATACTTGAACATCCAGATTTACCTTGTTATACTATAAATACAGATAATTTAACTAAAGAACAAGTTTTAGAAGAAGCTTTAAAATATATTTCTAATTTAACAAATAGTAAAAAATTAATAAAATCAAAACAGATAAAATTAAAAAATGACTAGATTATCTTTTTCTAGTCTTTTTTAATGCTTTAGAACCTGAATTGTAAGTGTTAGCGTGATCAATAGTATCATATAAATAATCAACTGGCTTATCCACCTCATTAATATCACTTACTAATCTATATTCAGAATGTTCATCTTCTTGCAAAATAATATTATTCTCATCTTGACCATCTAATAATTCTGCCTGATAAACAATTCTAGTGAAAACTGTTCCTTTTGCCTTATCATAGTTACTATCTTCATGTAAAATTGGACCAATAGCAACATCTAAGTTGACTTCTTCTTTTGTCTCACGAATCGCAGCTATACTAGGTGTTTCTCCCTCTTCTACCATTCCACCAGGTATATCCCAATATTCTGGTAATGAATTTGGCTTTCCTCTTTTGATTGGTGTCCTCTTAATTAATAAATATTTATCATCTAATTTTACTAAAGCATGTGCAATCAATTTAAAATTTTGCTTATTTTCCATAAAAGCTCTCTCCTTTTTTATATATTCTATACTAAAAAATAATAAATTACAATTATTTTTCAGTATTATATTTATTTTTAATATTATTTTTTCCAGTAATTAATTTATAAATAGTTATATAGCTCCCAAAGGTGTGTAATGAAAAAAACAGTAAATCACTTATTATATTGATATGATAATTATTTTTGATATAATTTAATTTAATCAATAATCTATTAGAAAAATAATTAATTCCAGTTACATAAAAGATAACTAGGAATAATGTTAATACAAATAGTCTTATATCAACAATAGCAGAAAATATTATGCCTAAATAACAAATCAAAGGAAATAGCCACCATGATAAAAATGCTTTAAAATTTAAAACTGTCAATACAAAATTTTTAATTGTTCTTGTATTATTTTTAAAATAATTAAATGCATATAAAGGCCCATTTACCCAAGTTGATTGTTGCTTTATATATATTTTTTTACTTTTTGCAAAATCAGCTTGCTCCATAAAAGGAATTGGCTTAATGGAAATATTATTTATATTTAGTCTATAACCAAACTCGTTATCCTCATTTATTTCATTTTCAGAAAAATATCCAATTTTATTAAAAATTGTCTTTTTTAAAAATAAACCATGTCCTATACAATATTTAAATTCTAGTTTTATATCATTTAAATATTTACCCATTTCATAAACAACTGACCATCTATTTTGCCAATTTTCAGCACTTTTCATAATTCCTTTTAACTTATCATCAAAAAAACTAACTTGTTGTAAAACTATATCATCATTAGTATTTTTTAAGACATATTTAAAAGTTTTTCGTTCAGGTTGAGAATCAATATTATAAATAGCAACTATATCATCATCTTTTAATCTTTTAATAGCATAATTAATTTGATTAGCCATAGTTCCAGTAGTGTTGGGACAATTAATTACTCTTATATTATTAGCTTTTTGTATTTTTATTTCACTATTAAGTTTGTTATAAGTTGCCATAGTCTTTTCTTTTGAAGTAGTCACATATATAACATCGCATATATCATTTAAATTTTTAAAATAATTAATAGACTTTTTTACATTATTAACTTCATTCATTGCAGGAATTATAACAATTATTTTTTTAGCAATATTGATTGATAAATTATGTTTTTTATTTAAAAATATGTAGGATTTTTTTAATCTAATTAATGATTTAATATTTGTAAATACAAGTAATATTATACAAAACCAAATAAAATATAACATTATAATTCACCTTCTTTGATTGCTTCTTTTATCTCGTAAAATAAATCTATCAACATCAATGGCTTATCATTGTGATTTTCAATAATATTAACCAATTCATCAACACTTTGAGAAGCATCAATAAAACTAATATTGGACATTAAACCTAACCTCTTATGCAAAACTTTATAAAAATTTATTTCCATATCTAAATAATTAAGATTGTCAAAAAAATGTTTTCTTTCTTTTTTCTTATCCATATTCTTTCTTTCAATAATCTTTTGTTTATCTAAAACCAAATAAAATATTCCAGTTATATAATTATTTAAAACTATATTCTTCATAATTTCATCGATCATCTTTAATTTTAATTTTTTTGTAGTTGTTTTATTGTAAAACAAATGAGTTATTCCCATTAAAAAACTTGTATCTAATAAAATATTTTCTTTATTTAAAACTTCTACTCTTTCGATAATACTATTTATTTGATTTGAATAATCATTTAATGTATATTTTTTATATTTAAACTCTTTTATATATTCATATTTCTTTTGATACATACCTATTGTTGATTTTCCAATCGCAGGACAACCATCAAGTAAAATTTTACTACTAGACATTTTAGGACTAGTAATATTTTTAAAAATATCCGAGTTATATGATATTATTTGTCTATAATCTTCAGTACTTAATATATTATTAATTGCATAATAACAATTAGAAAAGAATAATGAATAGTGTAAGTAATAGTTATAATCAACTAAGCTATTTTGCGTTCCTTTTTCTTTCATTAGCTTTAAATGATTTAAAGAAATTAGCTTATACGGATAAATAATTAAATGAACAAGTGATGGAATAATCATTTTATCTTTATCAAGATTTTCATTTATAATCTCCATTATTTTATTTTTTTCGGCTAAATTTAAAGTTTCTGTATAAAAAGTATAAAGTATTGTCGATATAATTGTTCTATCTAAAACTGTATCATCATCTAATCTTTTTTTCTTTTCTATCTCACTTTCTATGTAATATAGTTGTCTGTCAAAATCATTCAAATCCTTTTTAAATTCAGTTTCTGCTATTATATTAAACTTACTAAAATTATTCTTTATATATGTTGTTTTGCCAACATGTACGTTACCCTCTATGCCAATTACCATATATTTAAATCCTCTGTTCCATGAGGTATTGTTTCATAAATATTCTTATTATGATTCTTTAAATAACTCATAAATTCAATATAATTTGCTTCAGCAATAGAATATAGATTTTTTATTTCTGCGATTTCTGCTTCTGTTAGTTCTAATTTCTTTAACATTTTCGATAGAATCTTAAAAACACCATCATTGATATAATTCAAAGTATTATTATATTTTTTTTCATATTCAATATAATCATTTATTAAATTTTCTCTTTTAATAATAGTCAATCCTATCTTTATCCCAGAAAAAAATTGTTCAAAATTTCTAATGTTGATATTTGAAAATAATTGGTTAATAATTATATAAAATTTTTCAACTTTGGAGTCATCAATTATATAATTATAGGCTTGATCAATGTTATTTTCATCATTATATAAATACTTTGCGTCTTTAGAATTAGGCAATATTCTCATTTTTTCAACTAGCATACCTGGTCTAAATAATTTTTTAATTTTATAAAGAAAATCAATATTTTCTTGCAATTCATCATATTTTGTTTCTTTACTGAACAACATAAATCCAATATGATAACTAATATTCAAATTTTCTAACTTATTTATAAAATTCTCAGCATCAACATCTGAAATATATTTATTATTTTGTATCGAAAAATTTTTAGAAACATTTTCTACACCAAAGAAAACTCGTATTAAACCAACTTCTTTTAATTTTTTTAATAATTCATCGCTAATCTTCCCAGCTAATGACAAATAAATCATAAAATAAATATTAAGATTTTTTTCTTTTAAAAGCTTTATAAATGTTTCAATTCTTTCATTATCATTGTTGTTTTTCCAAAAAACACTATCATTAAATATAAAGTAATTTTTTCCTAACTTATTATGTAATTGTTCTATTTCATTTATTACTAGTTCAATTTTCTTTTCTGTTTTAGTATAATTCATTAGTTTTATATGGCAAAATGCACAATTATAAATACAACCTGTAGATGCTTCTAAATTTATATAATGTCCTTTTTCCTGAATATCTATTTCTCGATCTACTCCACAAATAACACTATCCTTTTTAACTTTATTTCCTAAGTCAGAGAAAATTTGATTAATTTCTTCACTATTTTGAATATCAATCACATCTGTAACAAAAGGATATTTTTTTATAATTCTATCTTTATTCATTATTGCAAAGGGACCTGTTAAATAAATATTTTTATTATATTTTCTACACATATTTTCAAATAGGCGAATTCCATATTCAAAATCTTTATAATTAGTTTTATAAATAATAATATCATTTTCCATAATCTTATTATATTTAGTAATTAGTGAAACATAATCATCTTTTTTCAATAAAAATAAATTAGTTTTATATCCTCTATTCAATAAATAATCTGATACTTTACCAACTGATAAAGAACAAGCTGATTGTGAATACAAACTTCTAAAATAGCAAATTCCAATTTTATTCATAACTACTCCTTTAATGACCTAATTTACACTTTTTACAAATCATAGGACTATCTTTTTCTTTATCGTATAATGAATTTCTTGCATTATTATATATGTCACTATTCCAAACTTCACTAATTGTATTAGTATTTATATTACCAACAACTAATGAATGAGACCAATCTTGGCAACAAAATATAACTCTTCCATCAGATAGTATATGCATTCTTTCTAATGGTCTATTCTGTTCGCAATAATATACATTTTCGTTATAGATATTATTAGATTTATATGTTACATTATTACTTCTATCTAAAAATCCCCATCTTTCAAATTTAAATCCTAATTCATTGCACATATTTTCCATATTTATAAACTCTTGCTCATTTATTTCACCATTATCTATCATAACTATCGAAATAATAGTATCGGAATTTTTCATTTTATTACTTATCATTTTCAATTTTTCAAATGTTTTTTCATAATTTAAACATGGCATCATTCTATTGTACGTTTCTTTTTCAAATCCAAAGACACTTAATCTTAATTCTGTAATATTAAGCTTGCACATTTCTATAATATCTTCTTCCTTTATCATAGAAACATTTGATGATATCTCAATTTCGACTTTATTAAATTTATTTCTAATTTTCTTTACCTTATCTATAAATCTTTTATCTAAAAAAGGCTCATTATTTAAATAAGGTATTATTCGTTTTAATTTACTTTCATCAATTTCATCTAATAGTTTTTCAAATAATTCATCAGTCATACTCTCGTAAGAATAATCCATATCCTTGTACGGACAAATCAAACAATTTGAATTACATTTATTATGAAATTGAACTTCAATAACTTTTGGGTAATCTGACATACTAATTCACTTCCTTGGCATATATTGTACCATAAATTATTATATAATAAAACTCGAACTTATCAATTAATTTAAAAGCTCGAGTAAAATCAATCTGGTGCCGATTAAAGGACTTGAACCTTCGACCTACTCATTACGAATGAGTTGCTCTACCAACTGAGCTAAATCGGCATTAACTATTTTTATTTTATACTATTTTTTGGCAAAAGAAAAGTATATTTAACATATTTAGACATAAAATAAAGTAAGAAAGGATGATTAAATGAATAAAATATTAAAAAATATTTACTATATATTTTTACCTTTAGTACTTGGTTCCTTAGTTGGACTATTAATTTCTAATTTTATGGACTATTCTACTTTAGTAAAACCTCCCCTTGCACCTCCTAAAATATTTTTCCCAATTGCTTGGAGTATTATTTATCTACTTATGGGCATATCTTACTATATTTTTCGTAAAAAAATTACTTATAATTACTCATATGAGTCAAAAGTTTATTACATTCAATTATTTGTAAATTTACTTTGGTCAATAATCTTCTTTGTTTTGAAATGGCGTTTTATATCTATACTATGGATTATCTTACTAGACTTATTAGTTTTATATATGATAAGACTTTTCAAAGACAAAGTAAAAATATCTGCTTATCTAAATTATTTCTATATGGCTTGGATTTTATTCGCAAGTTATCTTACTATAGGAATATTTATCTTAAACTAAAAAAGGCCTAAGGCCTAGTTGGTTGCTGACTCCATAAGAGTTAGCTTTTTTTCTTGACAGTCTATCTCTATATTTATACCTAAAGGTAGGATTCCTGTAAAAAAAGCATGTCCAATATTAACATTATAAATAACTGGTAAAGTACTTTGATTATATTCTTTTAAGACTTTTTTATAAACTTCTTTATATTCTTCATAATACTTTTCATTATGAGGCTTACCAACAATAATACCCTTTATAACATCAAGTATTCCTTGAGCTCCTAAGTTTCTTAAATATAAAAGTAATAAATCAGGATTTATTTCTTCATCACTAGTTTCAAGTAGTAGTATTTTATCTTGCCAAGCCTTTTTTTCAGGCCAAAGAGATGTTCCATTAATGACAGGAAAAACATCAATACAACCACCAATTAAAGAGCCTGCCACTTTACCATTACCCTGCAATATTTCATAACCATGTTCTTCTTTTTTCATTTTCTTTACTTTATTAATATTTTCTTCTTGCCAAGGTACAAAGTCATCTGACCAATACTCGCAAGACTCTATTTCTAAGTTAGCACTATCATTAAATAATATATTTGTAATCGCCTTTTTAACATTATCAGGCATTTTACCATAATCAGCTATTTCACACATAATAGATGGTCCATAATAAGAAACTAATCCTGCTTTTTGCAACATAAAATGATTAACTGTTGTATCCGAATAACCCATAAATATTTTCGGATTATTTTTAATTACATCAAAGTCAATATAGGGAAGCAATCTTATCGTATCATTGCCACCTATGGCACAAAAAATACCCTTAATACTTTTATCTTTAAAAGCATCCATTAAATCCTTAGCCCGCCTTTCTGGATGTTCATATAAATAAGCTATTCCTTTTAAAGTATTTTCCATAGTAACAACTTCTAAGCCAAAGTCTTTTTCTAATCTTTCTTTTGCTATATAGTATTTATGAATTAAACTATCTTCTCCTAATAATCCTGTTGATAAGCTAACAATCGCAACCTTATCCCCTTTTTTTAATTTTTCTGGTTTTATCATAATTACCCTTCTTTCTAAAGATAAGTATAACGCAAAAAATCAAAAGAAAAAAGACTTAAAAAGGAAAAAGTCTTATATCTTATAAGTATATTCTTTATCATTATCTAGGGCTGCTTCTACTAAGTCATATTCATCATTTGATAAATAAATATCACTATATAAAGCGCATCTTACATCATTATAACTATTAGATACTAGCTTTCTTTTAACTTTATTTTTAGAAAATATAACACCATTTATATCTAAAGTTCTACTTGTTTTCGTATACTTATCTAAATCAATAGTATAGTCTTTTTCTAAAGATTCATTAAAGTTTTTCTTAGTAAAAACATAAGCAAATATCTTATCATCAGGTACATAGAATTTTTTTAATTTCAAAAATTCTTTTAACTGTTCTATATTTTCAATAGGTATATTTAATTCTCTTAAAATATATAATCTATCAATATTTTTACTATTAAGTAGTCCTAGATTTTCTTCTAAAAATTTCTCCATACCAAGTTCTAAAAGCTTATCTATTTTTAAAGTTAAATTTTCATCTTGTAAGAAGTTATAGCTTTGAGTTGTTTTTATACTAGTTAATAGGTTATATTCTTTTAGTATCATAACATTTTTAAAAAATAATTTATAATCAATTAATAGTATTTTAGCTGATAAAGCAAAGTTATTAGGATTAATATTTTCTTGTTCAAGTAATTCAATATTTTTAAGTAGATTAGTATTTTCATTACTATTACTTATAAATATCAAATAATTATTTCTTATAAACTTTTTATTTAAAATACCTCTATCAAAATAAGAATTTATTTTTTTTATATCTTCATATTTAGCATTTTCAATAATATATACTAAAGTTTGCTCAGTAAGTTCAAACTTACTAAGTATTTCTAAACTATTTTCTAACTCCATATAATCTATATTTATTAGTTTTTCTAATTTCAAACTTTCTTGTTTTAGTCCATATTTAGCTAAAAGATTTTGATATTTTATTTTCTTATCTTCTAATAAATTACCATGTTCTTTGGCAATATTTTCATAAATAGCTTCGTTATGCTCATATATAACTTTTAAAGCATCTAACCTAAATTTTTCATTTATTTTTTCTAATAAACTACGATATTCTGTTATTTCTACATCATCGTTAATATCTAATTCATTAATAAAGTCTTTTAAATCATCTTGTTTCTTTTGTAATTTTGATATACGAATACTTTCTTTTTTTTGAATTTGCTTTTCGAAATCAAATAATTTTTTAAGTTGTTCTTCTAAATACTCTGTATGTGATTTAGATTTAATAAATTCCTCTAATTTATCAGGCCTTTTTTCACTAAGTAGACCCATTGCACTTTTAGTTTTAATTAAATCAACTAATTTAGTAATACAAACAACATTTATAAAAACAGTCATTTCATAATTATATTTAAAAAATAAATCAATTATTTTTTGTACATTATCTTTATCTAGTTTAAAACTATCTATAATATTAATTGCTGAAATAACATAATCAACTACTCTAAAATCTATTTTTCGCTTCTTTTTATCATCTCTTTCTGCCTGTTCAAAGTCCTTTAATTGTAAAAGTTCCTTTACGGTATCAACATTACTTAAAGTAACTGCACAATCTAAATTTAAAAATAAATCTTGTATACTTATTGGTAAAGGGATTTTTTGAATTATCTCTTTTATTGGAATAAGTATTTCTTTAGTTCCTTCAAGAGTTAAATCATTTCGCATCGCTAAAAAATGTAAAACTAAAAAATTATAAACATCTAAATTATCAAAATCACTAACTCGTAAATTAGCATTTTCCAAACAAAACTTATGAACAAAATTATTTAAATCATCATTTGCCTTTTTTTGGTCTTCTAACTCTTCTATTTCTTGGTCTAATTTTTTTATTAATTCTTCTTTACTATTCATATTGTTTTTCCTTCTCTTTAGCTTTATTATTAGAGCCTTTTAATAAGTTATATATCTCTTCTTCATACTCTTTATTCATTTGTAAAAACTCTTCATTATCAAGTAAAGCTTTTATATTTTCCTTTACAGAAAAGTAATCCTTTGTCTTTTGATAAATTGACTCTAGATAGCCTCTATCAACATTAGTCTTTTTAATAAACGCTGTAATTATGGCATATTTATTTTTAGCTAGTCTTTCATAAAGAATTCTCGTTTGAAAGCCTTTTACTTCTCTAATTCCTGATAAATTGGCATTATTAATAAAGTGTCTTGAATTTTTAAACGTTCCATCTTTTATTGATAAAAGTAAGTCTAAAAAAGCTTCATAATATTCCATTGGCATTTTTTCAAGTTCATTTAGTACTCTAATATTTCCACCTGTTGTTGGTACAAATATTAAAGTATTTTCAACTTTCTCATCTTTTTCTTCTTCATTTACTAGTGCATTTTTTAAATAAGCTAACTTCTTTTCTTCTAAGTCTTTTTCTAAATCAAAAGCATCTCTATCATCATCAGTAAGACTTGCCTCTTCCATGAATTCTTCTAACTCATTGATGCTTTTTAATACTTCTAATTGTAAACGATAAATAATTCTTTCAAATTCATAATTACTTTTATCTGGTAATATAGTAAGTATTTTTTCATCTATATTATCTAAAGTTAACTTATTTAGTTCTTTTAAATATTCTTTTATAGCTAATTCAAATGCTTCATCTACTTGGGCTATTTCTTGTGTTTTAGCTTTATTAGATACACATTCGACTTTTTCTTCTTTTTCAACTATTTTTTCATTACTATAGTTATTCATATTAACTATTTCTTCACTTTTACGTTTAGCAATACTATGATTTTTATCCATTATAGATAATAATTCATTTAAATTAATATTATCTAAATTAACTTTAACAAAGTCCATATTAACCCCTCTTTTCACATTCGGCACCTATTATAGCACATTTATGAGGAAATTGCAACCTCAACAAAAAAAGCTATAATAGCTTATATTAAATTTCTTTTGTTAAGAATTCTAAAACTTCATAAATAGTTTTATCAAAATCATCAAAGTTAACATTAAACCAATTAACATTAAATTGATTATTAAAAAAAGTATATTGTCTTTTAGCATAATGTCTACTATTTAGTTTTATCTTTTCTTTAACTTCTTCTAAAGTAGAAGTATTATTAAAATAAGGAATAAATTCTTTATAACCTATAGCGGTATTTAAAACACGAGAGTTACTATATTTATCTTGTAAAGAGGCTACTTCTTCTAATAAGCCACTTTTAAACATAGTATCTACTCTATTATTAATTCTTTCATATAAATAATTTCTATCAGTAGTTAGGCCAATTACTGTGAAATCATAAAGAGCTTTATCTTTATTAGTAGTAAATTCTTCATTATTTTCTAATTTTCTAAGTAGGCCTTCTAGACGTTGTCTATTATTTAAATGAGGCATTTCTATATCTTTACCAAAAGCTTTTATTTTTAAAATAAGTTCTGAATTAGATAGTTTTTTGTAAGATGCCTCTTTTTCTTCTTTAGAAAAAACATAGTCATATAAACTAGCTTTTATGTAAAGTCCGGTTCCCCCTACTATTATCATTTTCTTATTAGAATTATTTAGGAGCTTTCTAACATCTTGTTGGTAATTATAAACTGAATAATAATCAGTAACCGAGCAAACATCGACTAGATGATGCTTAACTTCACCTTGTTCTTTGCGAGTTGGTTTAGCACTACCAATATTTAGCTCTTTATAAATACTTACCGAGTCGCCATTAATAATTTCGGCATCTAACTTCTTAGCTAATTCAATACTTAACTTAGTTTTACCAACACCTGTTGGCCCTACAATAACAATTATTTGTTTCATATCATCAACTTCTTTAATCAAGACTTCTTTTAAATAATTTTTCTAAATCATACTTAGTATAAGTAATAATAGTAGGTCTACCATGAGGACAAGTAAAAGGATTTTCACACTTACGTAATTCATTTAAGAGATATACTTGTTCATCATAAGAAATAAAATCATTAGCTTTAATCGACATGCGACAGGCTTGGGTAGCAGCCATTCTCCAGACAAACTCATCAAAATTAAAGCCTTCTTTAGAAATAATTATATCAACTACTTTACGAATACATTCATCAGCTTCATCATCCTTAATCCAACTAGGATGCGTTCTTATTATAACGGTATTAAGACCAAATTCCGAAGCTTGAAAACCATACTCTTCAAGCAAAGAAAAATGTTCTTTTAAAATAATAAATTCATTAGCGGGTAGTTCTATTTTTACAGGTACTAATAAATCTATTATAACAACTTTTTCCTTTAGAGCTTTTAAGACTTTTTCATAATTGATACGTTCAGCCGCCGCATGTTGATCTATTATATACATACCATCTTCATTTTCGGCAATTATATAAGTTAAATAAACAATACCTCGCGGTGTCATTTCTTTAATACGATAAACTTCTTTTTCTTCTTCTACAGCTTCTTCGGTTTCTTCAGGAACTTCATCAGTAGTATCAGCTACTTTTTCATAAGGCACTTCATCTTCCTTAACAGAAAAGTCTAACTTTAGCTCTTCATAACTAGGTTTATCATAATTCTTTTCTGCTTCATGATAATTAATTTCTCTACTAACTTCATTAACACTAGAAGTATTTCTAACAGTTGCATTAGGTATTAAAAGTAACGTTTTTAATTTATCTGTTATTAATTTAGAAATAATCTCTTTTAAAGTATCCATCTTCGAAAACTTAATATCCATTTTAGTCGGATGAATATTTATATCTACTAAGATAGGATCAACATCAATATTTAAAACAATGATGGGATACTTATCTTTAGGAATATACGTATGATAACAATCAACGATAATTTTATTTAATTCATTATTTTTAATAACCCGTCCATTAACAAGAGTTGTAATAGAACTACGATTACTCTTAGTAACCTCTGGATAAGATATATAGCCACTTATATAATAATCATCATTTTCTCCCGAAATAGGAGCCATTTTTTTTGTTACATCTACGCCATATATTTCATAAATTACTTTTAATAAGTCGCCACTACCATCGGTATTAAGAAGTACTTTATCATTATTTTGTAATAAAAATTTAATATGAGGATAAGAAAGAGCCATTTTATTTACATAGTCAACTATATTAGCTAATTCTATATAAAGATTTTTTAAATATTTTAGGCGTACCGGTGTATTATAAAATAAATCTTTTACTATAACAGTAGTACCTTGTTGTAGATCACTACGAGAAATCTGCATGTCTTTGCCACCATTTAAAGTTAAAAGGGTTCCTACTTCACCATCCGATGTTTTTAAGACAACATTTGAAACCGAAGCAATAGATGGTAAAGCTTCACCACGAAAACCTAAAGATGAGATATAAAATAAATCATCCAATTTTTTTAATTTAGAAGTAGCGTGACGTAAAAAAGCAAGCTTGGCATCTTCTTCATCCATACCTATGCCATTATCACTAACTTCTATTTCTTTAACACCTGAATCAATTAATTTAATACTTATCTCTGTACTTTTAGCATCAATAGCGTTTTCAACTAACTCTTTAACAACATTCATCGTCTTTTCAACGACTTCTCCAGCCGCAATCTTGTTAGCTAAAACATCATCCATTACTTGAATTTTACTCATATACTTCACACCTTTTAATATGTTGCCCCTTCAGGAAAAACTTTAGCTGGCAAGCTACTTCTTCCTGGACAACTTAAAGATACTTTAAAAACTAGTGTATCAGCAACTTTCCCACTACCTTTTTTCATTTTATAGTTAACAGTACCAGTACATTTTGTTTTGGTATTAGGGTCAATTGGGTCTGTTATATAACCATCATCAGTTAACTTTGTAATAGAAACACTACCCGTTGCATTATTATCTAAAATTTGGGCAGCGCCTGTTTCTAAAACATAATTTTCGCATCCCTCATACGCAGCTTTATATAAACTATTATAAGCTTGATTTTTAGCTTTATCGATATATCCCGTCACAGCACCTACCGCTACTCCTGTAAGTATTCCTAAAAGGGCAACGGCCGCCAATAATTCTACTAAAGAAAATCCTGAATCTTTCATTTTCATAATAACTGCCTCCAACACTACCATTATACTATAATTCTTGCAAATAGTTAAATAAATTCTGTGCAACATCCATAGAAACAACTTCGGCTAACTCTTCAACACTGGCTTCTTTCATTTTCTTTAAAGAACCAAACTTTTTTAATAATTCTTTTCTTCTTACACTACCAATACCAGGTACTAAATCAAGGACACTTGCTAGAGCACCTTTAGCTTTAATATTACGATGATAACTAATAGCGTAACGATGCACTTCTTCTTGAATTCTTGTTAAGAATAAGAATAGATTACTATCTTTACTTACTTCTAGCTTTTCTAGATTTTCATTAATTATATAATTAGTTCGATGATTCTTATCTTTAGCTAAACCAATAATAGGAATATCTAAGTGTAGTGATGAAATAATTTCTTTGGCCACATTTACCTGTAACTCGCCACCATCCATAACAATTAAGTCCGGCTTTTGTAAATTTTCCATTAATACTTTATAATATCTTCGGTACAAAACTTCCTTCATCGCACTTAAATCATCTTTGACTTTACTACTTATCTTAAACTTACGATACTCATCTTTAACTGGTAAAAAGTCTTCAAAAACAACCATACCACCTACATAAAAAGTACCAAACAAATGCGAATTATCAAAAGATTCCATTCGAGAAACTTTCTCTAATTTTAAAAGCTTCTTAAGTTCTTCTAGGGCATTAAGCCTTACTTGTTCATCTTTTTTAAGTGTTTCTTCTTGTAAATCAATTTGCTCTTTAGCGTTTTCACAAGCTAAGTCCATTAAATTCTTTAATTTACCACGTAAAGGTTTTATTACTTTAACATTGAAGTATGACGAAACAAGCTCATCATCTAATTCACTTGGTATATATAACTCTTTAGGTAAAAGAGTCTTTTCATAAAACTTAATTAAGTATTCTAAAACAGCATCTTTAACATCAGCAATCGTCTGAATAATTTCATTGTGTCTTCCAAAAAGACGTCCTTCTCTAATAAAAAAGATTTCTATTGATAAATAATTTTTATCATTATAATAATTTACTAAATCAAAGTTATAGTTCTTATTTAAGTCAATTTTTTGTTTTCTAAGAGTAGTATTAATATCTTCTAGCATATATTTTAATTCATTAGCTCTTTCATAATTTAAAGCTTCACTAGCTTTATACATTTCTTCTTCTAATTTTTTAGTAACAATACTAGCATCCCCTTTAAGAAAAGTAATGATTTCTCTTTTCATCTCATCAATAGTTTCTTTGGGAATCTTCTTAGTACAGTAACCAAGACATTCATGTATATGATAGTATAAGCAAGGCTCTTTCTTTAAATGCTCACACTTTCTAAGGGGATATAATCTATTTATCATATTGACGGTTTTTCTAGCTGCCGTAGCATTCGGATATGGTCCATATAAATGATTCTTATTTTTTTTGCGTTTAATATTTCTAACTATTTTTAAGGTAGGATATGTATCATTTGTTAATTCAATATAAGGATAACTCTTATCATCTTTAAGTAAAATATTATATTTAGGGTCATATTTTTTTATTAAAGTTATTTCTAATATTAAAGATTCTAATTCAGATGATGTAACTATGTATTCAAAGTCATCAATATCTTCCACTAATAATCTAGTCTTACCAGTAGCATTTCCCGTAAAATAGCTTTTTAGGCGATTTTTTAAGTTTTTAGCTTTACCAACATAGATAATAACACCATCTTTATTCTTCATTTGATAACTGCCCGGTTTAGTAGGAACTAGAGCTAATTTTTCTTTAAAGTCTTTCATAATTTACATATCAAGAAAAAATACCTTTATTGGTATTTTTCCATCGCTTTCATCATTTGATTAATTTGTTTTTCATTAGGTTTTCTTCCCATCTGCATCATTAAAGCTTTAATCATATCTCTGTTGATAGGTGGATTTTTTTGAAAATACTTTTTCATATAATGTCTAGCTCCAAAAAAACCTATAACTAATCCTATAATCAATCCAAATAATACACGCATTATATCCCAAAACATAAAAATCATCTCCTTAAGGTATATTTTACATAAATTCTCTTAATTAAACAAGTGTTTTTTCTCTTTCTAAGTAGTCATTTAAAAAGAAAAAAGTATCTTTCATAAAAGAACAGACAAAAAAGTTTTTAGAAAAGCCATTAAGAATAGTTAAAAAGGTTGAGAAGTTTTGTTCCAAACTAAGTTTTATATAACTACCCTTTATTGTTAAGCGACTTACTTCATCTTTATATAAGTTATTGTAAATATGCGTATCTTTTCTTTTCATATAAGGTAATTCTCTATGTAACTTAATAAAGATTTCTTTATCCATCTTACCTTTTTCAATAGGTTTAGTTAGTTCTCTAAAAAGATTATAACCATACTCTACTTCTTCTTTTTTTAAATAATAAATTTGTTTTAAAATATTATATAGAACTTGACTATTATCTTTGTAAAGATTAACAAATTCATCTTTTATATTGAAAATAAAATAAACTTTCATATTATCACCACTTTTATAGTAGCAAATAGAAAAGTCTATTTTTGTTGAATTATTTTAGTAAATTTTCAATTTTTTCTTCTAGTGAATCAATATCAAAACCAAACTTCTTATAAACATCTTCTTTTTTACCACTAGCACCAAATTTATCTAAAGTAATTAAGTATTTATCATTGAAAATTAGTTTACTAAAGCTATAGGAGCTTCCGGCTTCAATCGCAATCTTACGAATTTCTACTGGTAAAACTTCTTCGATATATTCAGGGCTTTGAGCTAAGAAACGTTCTAAGTTAGGCATAGAAACAACTCTTATTTCAAAACCTTTTGGTTTTAAGCGATAAGCTACTTCTAGGGCACTATGAACTTCTTCTCCGGAAGAAATTAAAATACCATTAGCTTTCTTCTCCGGGTCATATAGGATATAGCCACCACGTTCTACTTCGTTAGCTTTAGTTAGTTCTAATATAGGTAGCTTATTTCTTGATAAAGCTATAACTGAGGGGTTGCTGTTTTTTGAGAAAATCACCCGATAGGCGCCAATTACTTCATTGGCATCGGCTGGACGAAAGACATCCATATTAGGAATACTACGTAGGGAAAGTAGTTGCTCCACGGGTTGATGAGTTGGTCCATCTTCTCCTACACTAATAGAGTCATGCGTAAAAATATAAATAGGCGCTAAATTCATTAAAGCAGACATTCTAAGAGCGGGACGCAAGTAATCACTAAAGCTTAAGAACGTTGAAGCAAATGGTCTAAAACCACATAAAGCTAGCCCATTAGTAATTGCTCCCATAGCATGCTCTCTAACACCATAGAAAATATTTCTACCTAGATAGTCATTACTAGAAAAATTGCCACCATCTTCAATACAGGTACGATTAGAACTAGCTAAATCAGCACTACCACCTATGACATAAGGAATCTTTAAAACATTAGAATTTAATATTTTATGAGAAGTTTCACGAGGTGACTCCCACTTGTCTTCGGGTGGATTATAGATAAGTTCTTTTATATCAATTTTCTTATCATTATTCATAAAGTAGCTTAACTCTTCCTGCTCAGTTTCACTTAGTTCTTTAAAGTTCTTTTCAAAATCACTAACTAAGTTATGACATCTTTCTTTAATTAAAGCTTGGAAATCTTCCATCGCACTTTGGGAAACGGTAAATGGAATATCGCGAATATTAAGTTTTTCTTTTATATTAGTAATATCTTCTTTTGTAAGAGGACTGCCATGAACTTTATTAGTACCCTCCAAGAAAGAATTTTTACCGATAGTTGTCTTAACTTCAATTAAAGTAGGCTTATCAGTACTACTCTTAGCTTCTTCAATAGCTTTATTAATTAGCTCATAAACTTCGCCATCATCAACCGTTATAACATTCCAACCTAAGGAAACAAAACGCATCGCAATATTTTCCGTAAAAGTATCTGATGTCTTACCATCTAAGCAAACTGAATTAGAATCATATAAAACAATTAATTTATTTAGTTTTAAAGTACCGGCTAAACTAGCGGCTTCATAGCTAATTCCTTCCATTAAATCGCCATCACTACATAAGACATAAGTATTAAAATCAATTATTTCCTTTTTGCCTTTATTAAAACGACTACGAAGATTAGCTTCGGCCATTGCCATACCAACGGCCATAGCGAAACCTTGCCCTAAAGGGCCGGTTGTTGCTTCTACTCCTAACTTGGGATTTAACTCCGGATGGCCCGGAGTTATAGAATCTATCTGTCTGAATGCTTTTAAATCATCTAAAGTATAAGGAAAACCAGCCATAAATAGTGTTGCATATAAAAGAGCTGAAGCATGACCAGCTGATAAAATAAAACGATCTCTATTAAAACAAGTTGGACTATCAACATCAAAACGTAAATGTTTAGCATATAACGTATAAATTATAGGAGCTGCTCCCAAAGCAATTCCCGGATGCCCACTTTGAGCATTATCAATCATATCAATTGCTAAAGTAGAAATAGAATCAATAATTCTTTTTTCATTAGTTTCTTTTAAAGTTTTATCTGTAAGCAAAATAAAACCTCCTTTACTTAGATTACATCAATTTCTAAATTAAAAAATTTGTTAGTCTATTTGCGTTCATTTTGAACATACTTTTTTTGTTTTTTATAGCACTTCATGTTCACAATTATACTCCTTGTTTTAGTTTTTTACAAGGGCGACGATGAATATAAAGGCATCCATAATAGTTGTAATTGAAGTCCAAGATAATTTTGCAAGGGCTCCTTGCAAAAATTTATTATTATCAAATTCACTAGCAAATTTTTATAGTATCTTAAATTTCTTACGTACAACTCTAATTAATTGTAGGAAACTTTATTTTTAAATGTTTTGCTAATATAACATCATAAGTTTTATGTATTTTTATATTTAATTGTCTTGTAAATTTCCATAATTATTAAAATAAATAATGAAATAGCAAATAAGAAAACTAGATGGATAAAAGGAATTGGTGTTGTTTTTAAGAATAAAGCTAAGAAATCTACTTCCATTACAATAATTTGTAAGAAAATTGAGCCAAAGACAGCTAATACTATCATTAAATTTTGTTTAAGTGGAACAGAAAAGGCTGATTTTTTCTCACTGCGGCAATTAAAGACATGAATATTTTGAATAAATACCATTAAAGCCATTATATAACCTCGAGCAATACTAACATCTAAATGAAGTTTTCTAATTAAATAAAACCAACAAATGAAAACTAATATGCCAATTACGCTACCTGAAAAGGCAATTTCAGAAAATAGTGTTTTATCAAATAAGCTTTCTTTAGGGCTTCTAGGCTTTTCTTTCATAATATTATCTTCACCTTTTTCAAAAGATAAAGCAAAGTCTTGCAAGCCATCAGTTACAATATTTAACCAAAGTAGTTGTATCGCAACAAGTGGCATAGGCATATTAAAAAGCGTTGATAGGCAGAAAAATAATACTTCGGCTAAGCCGCAAGAAATAAGGAAAAAGGCAATCTTTCTGATATTACTATAAGCAATACGACCTTCTCTAACTCCACTTACTATTGATTTAAAATTATCATCAATTATAATCATTTTAGCTGTTTCTCTAGCTATATCGGTACCACTACCCATGGCAACACCAATATTAGCTGTCTTTAAAGCTGGAGCATCATTAACGCCATCTCCTGTAACAGCGACAAATTCACCTTGTCTTTTTAAAGATTCAACAATTTGTAATTTCTGTAAAGGCGCAACTCGGGAAAAGACTTTTTTAGCTTTAATAAATTTATCAAAAGCTATTTCTCCCATTGAGTAATACTTTTCTACTTCATCACCAGTAGCCACTTCTTTATAATCAACTGTTAATTTCAATTCTTTAGCAATCGCAAAAGCCGTAAGTGGATGGTCCCCAGTAATCATTAAAACTTTAATACCAGCACTATGACATTGTTTTATCGAAGAAATTACCTCTTTACGAATTGGGTCAATAAAACCAACTAAACCCATAAATGTTAAATTCTTTAAGTCTTTTTCAGTATATTCATCTTTCTTAGTAATTTTAGCATTAGCTAAAGCAATTACGCGGTATCCTAAATTAGCTAAATATTCATTTTGTTTAATTAGCTTTTGTTTTGGCATTTTAGCATCTATTAAATTAACGCTATTACAAAACTCTAAAACTTTTTCTAGTGAGCCTTTAATCGTACAGTAAGCTTCTCCATCTTTTTCATAGAAAACAGCTGAATACTTATTAGCTGATTCATAAGGAATTACTTCTAGGATATTAATATCTTCTTTATTTAGATTAAGCTTTTCACCTAATACTAAAAAAGCCATATCAATAGAATCTCCCATTTGTTCTTCTTTAGTAAATTTAGCTTCATTATTGATAACTCCTAAAAGAGCTATTTCTCTAGCCAAAGATAGTTCTTTACCAACAACTTCTCCTTTTATATTATAACCTACTCCGGTAATATCATACTCATAGCCATTAGGTAGTAAAATCTTTTTAGCCGTCTGTTCATTAGCGGTAAGAGTACCTGTTTTATCAGAGGCAATAACAGTTACACTACCAAGGCTTTCTACTGAATGAAGCTTTTTCGCAATAACTTTTTTCTTAGCCATTTTATTAGAAGCTATACTTAAAGCCATTGTTAAAGCAAGAGGTAGTCCTTCTGGCATAGCTGAAACTGATAAAGCAATTACTGATAAGAAAATTTCGTTATATGGAAGACCTTTAGATAAAAGAAGTAATGTAATTATACAAGCAATTACTACTATAATAATAGTTATTTGTTTAGAAAATTGTTCAACGCGAATAGTTAAAGGAGATTTTTCTTCTTCTGTCTTATTTAACGTATCGGCAATCTTACCTATCTCGGTATTAATACTTGTTCCAATGACAACACCTAAAGCTCTTCCTGTTACAACACTAGTACCAGCAAAAATCATATTGGTTTGGTCAACAATAGCTAGGTCTTTATCAGCTAACTTCTTAGAATTCTTCTCAACCGGCAAACTTTCTCCCGTTAAAACAGACTCATCAACTGTAAAATTATGAGTTTCTATTAGACGTATATCTGCTCCTATTTTATCCCCTGATGTTAAAAGGATGATATCGCCAACTACTAAGTCGGTTGAAAGTATCTCTTTTTCTTTATTATCTCTTAAGACATTAACTTTTTCTTTAACTAGATTAGCTAAAGCTAAAGCGGTATTATTAGCTTTTTTTTCTTGAAAAGTACCCATTATTAAGTCTATTAAAACAATTAAAGTTATCGCAATCGCATCAATTGTTTCACCAATTACTATACTAGCAATTATCGCAACTATTAATATTAAAACAATTGGGTCCAATAATTCTTGAAAAAATATCTTAATAACACTATCTGGCTTTTTCTTAGGTAGTTCATTCTTACCATATTTTTGTAGTCGTTTCGTAGCTTCTTCTTCGGTTAAGCCAGTTAGTGAGGCAGATACATCATTAATTACTGATTCTACTTCTAAAGCAAAAAATCTTTTCACAAAGCATAACTCCCTTTATTCTTATATTTACATAAAGAATTATAGCATTTTATGAAAAGACAGGCAAGATAAATATTATGGTGTTAAAACTAATCTACAAGGGCTAAAATTGTCTGAACCACCAGTATGGACAGAAATGTAAAAAATTCCTGCACCAGTAGTTTGATTATAGCCACTACCACGTCTGAACCATGGCTTATCGTAGTTAGCAAAGATACTAGTATCATTATACCAATTTGACGTTTCACTTAAATTATGTCCATAACATATTCTACCATTACAGGCTGATTCAGGTTTAGCTAATGTCCAATTATTCGATGTTGGATTAGCACTTTTATATTTATTATAATATTTAGCATTAGGCAAGTCATAGTTTCCTGTTGTACTTTCATTTTTATCTAGACCTTTAAATCCTGATAAACCTGTCGCGATTTGCCCATTATGTTTTTCTATTCCTTGTTCATCATATTCTAGCGTACCCATTACATATTCAAAAGAACCTCCACTCATATCATATATTCCGTAAATGTTTCCTGTAGTAGAAGCTCCAGGTCCAACTTGCCCTTGTCCTTCACCTAAATTAGTCATATCATTGTAGGCATAATTTGTTGATGAACTACTTGCACTTGGGCTTCCTCCACTGTGTCCTGTTATATAACCACTATCGTTATTTATGTATATTTCTTTATTTACTCCTGTATAATCACTATTTCCATATTTTCCATATTTACTTTGAGAAAGATAGGCTACTGCTCCCCACTCATCATTTTTCATCATATGTAAGTCGCCACTTTTTGCACTAAATCCGAAAGTTGAGGTATCTTTTTGCATACTTCTTGCTGCATAAAAGAAACTGCTTACTGTTTGACTCCTTAAGGATTCTACTCCAGGTTTTATTGTTACATTACTTACAATACATGTCTCATCTACACAGGCTTGACCACCTCCTTCTAAACTACCAGTTGTTTCAAATTTTCCGACCCATATTCCATTTTTCTTTTCTCCTCCAAAGTCAAATGCTTCGTTGGTACGCCAATTGGTTGGTGTAATTCCTGTATATTGAGCAGTTCCTGTTTCCGTTACTTTAGAAATAAACTTGACATCTATTTCGCCAGGCAAAGCTTGAGTTGGATTATCGTTACCAAAACTAGCTTTACCAAAATAATTTTCTCCATCTTCGCTTTTTATTGTATATGAGTATCTTGGTATCCATACCCACATGGTATTTATATAATTTATATCAATTGAAGTACCTACTCCTGCCTGCTTTATCTCATCACGTTTATCAGAAACAATAGTTACAGCATTAGCCCATTGTTGTTTACTATAATCATACCAATTATTATTTTCATTATTTATATCGGCTTTCTTCCAATTACCTGTTTTATCAGTTATTTTTTCATAATAAACTGGTATCATATCACCGTTTAATTCAGGTGGATTAGGAATATTATCTACTACTGGAGTAATTGAACCACTAGTCTCTCCATTTATGTTACTTTCATAAATAAAAGCTCTGTCTAATCCGCCTATTATTACTTCTCCTGTTGGCATTTCCGTAGACGAATTTAAAAATGTTGCCTTTAATGTTACTGTTTCTTTTGCCTTTTCATTCAAGACAGGAATAGTAGAAAAATCAGTTGTACCTTTTATTTGAGTTGTTCCATAATTTACTTCATATGTTACATTACTTCTTAGAATATCTTGATCAGCTGATTTACCCAAAAATGTTAAATTAGAACTCTTGCCTGTTACATCTACTAATCTAGCAGGAATTGTACCTATATTTTTAACAGGCACTGTAAAAGTACAAGAATCACCCGGCTTATTAAAAACAACACTCATGCCTTCAATCGAAGTACCAGTAACAGTACCTATATTACACTCTGCTGTACCAGTAGGAACAGTATCAATTTCATTTTCTAAAAAGACTACGTCCCATTTAGCTTCTACTTTAGCTGTACCATTTATCTTTAAACTAGCTGAAAGCAAGGCATATCCAATAGATAACCCTAATACTGCTACACAAAGACAAGCTATTATAATTAATTTAGTTTTTCTATTATTCATATTTACCTCTTTAAAAATCGTTCTAATCCTATAGGTATATATTACCTATTTAAAAAATATTATAGGTAAAATCTGCCTATATGTCAATAGTTATTTTATAACTATGATAAAAGTAATTTAGGTCGTGATAATATGAATAGATTAAAAGAATTAAGAGAAGATAAAGATTTATATCAAAAAGATATAGCTAAATATCTAAATATAGATCAATCTAATTATAGTAAATATGAATTAGAAAAAATTAGTATACCTATTGATACATTAAAAAAACTAGCAGATTTTTATCATACTAGTGTTGATTATTTACTATATAGAACCGATGAAAGAAAACCATATCCAAAATCAATCGTTAAGGATAATAATTAACTAACAGCAAAAAAATTGCTGTTTTATTATGGAGTGAAAACCAAACGGCAAGAGCGAGTGTTGTTGTTGGAATTGCCATTCACGTTATACGTGTAGAAAATTCCTGCACTCGTGATAGAACTACAAGAGCCGCCGCGTACAAACCACGAAGAACTACGGTAAATAAAATGTGCAGAATCACCGTACCAACTTGAAGTTTCTGATAAAGCATGCCCATAACAGATTCCACCGTTACAAGCTGATTCTGGTTTAGCTGATGACCAAGTACTTGATGTTGGATTAGCACTTTTGTATTTATTATAGTATTTCTCATTTGGCAAATCATATTTTCCTATTAAACTTCCACTACTACTTAAGCCTTTAAATCCTGATGATCCTGTTGCGATTTTTTCTTCATTATCTTTCATTCCTTGAGCATCGTACTCTAAAACACCCATTACATATTCATAGGCCCCTCCACTCATATCATATAATCCATATATGTTTCCAGTTGTTGAAGCGCCTGGGCCGGCTTGGCCTTGTCCTGTTTCTAAGTTAGTCATGTCATTATATACATACTTCGCATCATTTTCACTTGCATTGGGATTTCCTCCACTATAGCCGGTCTTACTTATATGATTATTTATGTATATTTCTTTATTGATTCCAGTATAATCACTGTTACCATATTTGCCATACTTACTTTGCGATAAGTAGGCAACGGCTCCCCATTCATCATTTTTTATCATGTGTAAATCACCACTAGTTGCATTAAATCCATAGGTATCATCATAACTTACTTGCATACTTCTTGCCATATAGAAAAAGCTACTTACTGTTTGATTTTTTAAAGAGGATGCATCTGGTTTTATAGTTACTTTACTTACATCACATGTTTCATTTGTACATGCTTGAACTTCTGTTGATGTTGATAAATTGCCTGTTATTTCAAATTTACCGACCCATATTCCACTTTTCTTTTCACCTCCAAAATCAAAGGCTTCATTGGTTCGCCAATTTGTTGGATTACTTCCTGTATATTGAGCTGTTCCCGTTTCTGTTACTTTTGATACAAACTTTACATCTATTTCACCAGGCAAAACCTGAGTTGGATTAGTGTTTCCAAAACTAGCTTTTCCATAATAATTTTCACCATCTTCGCTTTTTATCGTATAAGAATATCTTGGTATCCACACCCACATTGTGTTTATATTATTCATATCAATTGGTGTTCCAACAGGAGCTTTTTTTATTTCTTCTCTTATATCAGAAGTAACTGTTACGGCATTAGCCCACTTTTGTTCACTATAATCATACCAATTATTATTTTCATTATTTATATCAGCTTTCTTCCATGTGCCTTCTGTATCACTAGTTGCTTCATAATAGACTGGTATCATATCTCCATTTAACTCAGGCGGATTTGGTATATTATCTAAGCTTGATCCACTTTGTCCTTCGCTTTCTTCTTGGGTTAAACTTTCAAAGATAAAACCTCTATCTAAACCTCCTATTGTTACAGGATTTTTAGGAATATCCTCGGCATCATGATTAAAGGTTACTCTTAAAGTTACTGTTTCTTTAGTGGTTGCTTTTAATAAGTCAATACTTGAAAAATCAGTATTTCCATTAATAGCTGTTTTACCATAATTGACCTCATATACTACATTACTTTTTAATAAATCTTGATCACTTAAAGCAGTCTTACCACTACCTACAAATGTTAAATTAGAACTTTTTCCTGTAACATCAACTAATTTTGCGGAAATGTTACCTGTATTTTCTACAGGAATACTAAAAGTACAAGCATCACCTGGTTTAGTAAATTCTACACTCATTCCGGAAATACTAGTTCCTTCAATATTTCCTAAACTACATTTTGCCATACCTGTTGGAGTTATAATAACATCTTTTTTTAAAAATACTACGTTCCACATATTAGCTGGTACTTTAGCGGTACCTGTTATATTTAATCTTGTTGATAATAAAGCATAGCCAATTGATAAACCAAGTACTGCCACACATAGACAAGCTATTATAATTAATTTAGTTTTTCTACTATTCATATAACCACCAACCAATTTACTTATCTGTTAAACAGATATTATTAATTTAATTATATATCTGTATTACAGATATTTCAAGAATTTTCACTTTAAAAATGAGATAATTCTTTTGGTGATGTAAAATGATTGGGCAAATCTTAAAAGCAATGAGGAAGAATAAAAGATTAATGCAAAATGAAATATCTGAAATGACTAATATCCCTCAAAACACTATATCACAATATGAAACAGGCAAAATTCAACCAACCTTTGAAATAATAGAAAAAATAGCCACAGCTTGTGACTACAAAATAATCTTTAAAAATAAAAATACAAATGATGAAATTAATACAGAAAATATAGGAAGAAAAATTTAGACTTCCTATATTTTTATTTTAAGAACATTGCATCTCCAAAAGAGAAGAATCGATAATTATTTTTAATAGCTTCATTATAAGCGTTTAAGATAAACTCTCTGCTACTAAAAGCCGATACCAACATTAAAAGAGTTGATTTAGGTAAATGGAAATTGGTAATTAAAGCGTCAATTCCCTTAAACTCATATGGTGGATAGATAAAAATATCAGTATAACCACTACACTCTCTAAACTCATTATATTTAGCCATTATTGTTTCTAATGTTCTAGTTGAAGTAGTCCCAACTGCAATAATTTTCTTCTTATTCTGTCTTGTCTTTGTTAAAGTATCTGCTACTTCTTTTGTCATATGATAGTATTCGCTATGCATCTTATGTTCTTCTATCTTAGAAACATTTACAGGCCTAAATGTTCCTAAGCCAACATGTAAAGTAATATAGACAATATTTACGCCCTTTGCTTTTATTTTTTCTAGTAACTCTTCCGTAAAATGTAATCCTGCCGTAGGTGCAGCTGCACTACCTACTTCTCTTGCATATACTGTTTGATATCTACTTTGGTCTTGCAATTGCTCATGAATATAAGGCGGTAAAGGCATAGTACCTAACTCTTCTAATATTTCTAGAAAAATGCCTTCATAAGAA
Organism: uncultured Bacilli bacterium; assembly: GCA_947624045.1. Taxonomy (GTDB): domain Bacteria; phylum Bacillota_I; class Bacilli_A; order RF39; family UBA660; genus CANRGD01. The sequence goes on along the minus strand of CANQIL010000005.1, from coordinate 4,580 downwards.
AAGTCAAATATTCTAATACCCTCAGCTTTTTCTTCTAAACATTTAGCCTTTAATTTACCATTTCCAAAAGAAACAACCGTTCCTTCTTTAATACGTCTAGCTGGTTTAACAAGACATTCCCAAACATCATTTTCTATATTATGTAAAAGTAACACTTCAATAATAGCTTTAGTTTCTTCCTTTTCCCCAATTAATCTGGCTGGTAATACCTTAGTATCATTAAGTACTAAAGTATCTCCTTTTTCTAAATAATCTAAAATATTCGTAAATTTCTTATGTTCTATCTCTCCTGTTTTTCTATCCAAAACCATTAACTTAGAAGTATCTCTTTTTAAAAGAGGACTCTGAGCAATAAGTTTTTCATCTAATTCATAATCAAAATCATCTAATGTCATAAAATCATTCCTTTTTAACTTTGCTTATTCCTAATACTTCATAAGCTTTATCAGTCACAACTCTACCCCGCGCTGTTCTTTTTAAAAGACCTGCTTGAAGTAAGTATGGCTCATATACATCTTCGATAGTTGTAACTTCTTCTCCTATGGAACTACTAATAGCTTCAATACCAACTGGTCCACCATTAAATTTATTAATGATGGCAAGTAGTAATTCATGATCAGTATTATCTAAACCTATTTTATCTATTTTAAGGCGGTCTAAGGCTTCACTAGTTGTTTCTAAATCAATCTCTTTTAATTTTTTTACCATAGCAAAATCTCTAACTCGCTTAAAAAGTCTATTCGCAATACGTGGTGTTCCTCTACTCCTTTTAGCAAGCTCTAAAGCTGCCTCATCGGAAATAGGCATATCTAAAACTCGTGATGTTCTTTTGATAATAGCCGTTAACTCCTCAATAGTATAATATTGTAGCTTAGAAATAATCCCAAAACGGTCTCGTAAAGGTGAAGACAAATCTCCTGCTCTAGTTGTGGCACCAACTAAAGTAAAAGGTGGCAAGTCTATTTTAATATTACGGCTATTACCTTCACTACCAATAATGATATCTAAAGAAAAATCTTCCATAGCTGGATAAAGAATTTCTTCTATATAACGAGGCATTCTATGAATTTCATCGATAAATAAAACATCGCCCGGGTCAAGAGTAGATAAAATAGCCGCTAAATCTCCACTTTTTTCAATACTAGGTCCACTGGCTGTTTTTATTTTTGTTCCCAACTCATGCGCAATTATAAAAGCTAAAGTTGTCTTACCCAATCCGGGAGGGCCATATAATAATACATGGTCTAAAGGCTCATTACGCATCTTGGCTGCTTCAACAAATACTTTTATATTTTCTTTAACATCATTTTGACCAACATATTCTTCAATACTCTCTGGCCTAATGGTATTATCAATTATATTATCATCAACTAATTCATAATTTTTTATAACACTCTCATTTTCCATTATCTACTCCTCCTAATTTCTTTCTAGTTTTCTTTAAAGTCTTAGCCATTTCTTTAGTAGTTATTTCAACAGGTGAATAAATTCTTTGAAAGTACTTAAAACCATCAAGCACATATTCATAAGAAAATTCCTCATTCTCTTCTAAACAACTAGCCATTATTTCATTAAAGTAAGTTAAAATATCTAATCTAAACTCGCCAATACTAATATTATTTTTTTCATACATACCATAAATTTCTTCAAATATTATTCTTAAACTTTCTCTATTTAAAGATATCTTTATTTCATATTCACTTAGCTCAGTAAGCATATTAGCTACTTCTTCAAAAATATATTCTTTCTTTTTATTAGTTAGATTAATTACTTTCATATTATTTTAATAATAACTTTAAAGCTTCCTTTACTTGATTTTCAATTGATAAAGACTTATCAACTTGATTTAATACTGGTTTTATTTCTTTTTCTTTATAACCTAAATTTATTAATACTTCTTTCAACTCTTCTTGCGTATCAACTTCATCATCGGAAATACCAACACCAATAAATTCAAGTTTGCCTTTTAAATCAAGAATTATCTGTTTAGCTAATTTCTCCCCAATTTTCGGAAATTTTTTTAAATATAAGATATTTTCTCTTTCTATCGCATCCATTATTCCCTCAATAGAACCAACGGCTAAGATAGGAAGCGCCATTTTGCAACCCAATCCCTTTACACTAATAAGCTTTAAAAATAACTCTTTTTCTTCATTAGTTTTAAACCCAAACAAAGAATTTTCATCTTCTTTAATTTGTTGGTAAAGATAAACTTTTACTTCACTACCTATTTCAAATGAATAAGGATTAGATACATACACTAAATAGCCTATCCCACTATTCTCTAAAACAATAGCATTATTCTTAATATTAGTAATTTTTCCAATTATATAATCATACATCTTAATCACTCCATTTATATATTATAAAGCATTAACTCTCTTTTAGCAAATATCTCTAAAAGCATAGTATCATACTTACGTTCGTTTGTCAAATTTTTTGCTTCAAACAAAAAAACTGCCTAAATAGTGGCAATTTTTATCTTAATCTTCTTTTAAATTATAATATACATCTTGAACATCATCTAAGTCTTCTAAAGCATCAACTAACTTATGAACTTTCTCGCATCCCTCATCATCAAGAGTAACTTCCATTGTTGGTACATAAGTAAGCTCACATTCTAAAAATTCTTTAACGCCTTCTTTTTCTAAGGCTTCCCGAACGTTTACAAAACTATCAGCTGGTGTTGTGATAATATAGGTATTTTCAATTCTTTCAAAATCGGAAGCTCCCGCATCTAAAACACTTAACATAATACTATCTTCATCATAATCAGAAGGTATCACAATAGAGCCAAGTCTATTAAACATATAACTTACTGAACCATCTGTTCCTAAATTACCACCTGCTTTAGTAAAAGCACTTCTAACTTGGGAAGCTGTTCTATTTCGATTATCGGTTAAGCAATCAACCATAAAAGCTACGCCACCATGACCATAACCCTCATATCTAACTGATTCATAATTAGCGCCATCTACTCCACCACTAGCTTTTTCAATAGCCTTTTGAATATTATCTTTAGGCATATTTTGCGCTTTAGCTTTATCTACAGCTAAACGAAGTGATGCATTTTGACTTACATCAGGACCTCCAGCTCTAGCTGCTACCATGATTTCTTTAGCTAATTTTTGAAAAACTTTTCCCCTCGCAGCATCTAATAAACCTTTCTTACGATGAATTGTTGCCCATTTTGAATGTCCACTCATACTTCTACCTCCTCTTTTTTTATATAATATCATATTTTTTTAAGATTATAAAGTTTCTTTTCAAAATATTATATGATACAATTATTTTAATATTTTAATTGGTGATTATTATGTATTTAAAAATTAAAAATAAAAAAATAGAACTTTATGAATTAACTAGTTTTTCAGAACGTTTTAAAGGCTTAAAATTTGTTTTAGAAAAAATAGATTATGGTCTTTACTTTCCTAATAAGAGATGGATTAGTACTAATTTTCTATGTCAAAATATTGATATTGTTCTAACTGATAAAAATAATATAATTATCTCTTTATTAGAAAATGTCCGTTCAGAAAAATATATTTTTAAGTTTAAAACTAAAAATATTTATTTTCTCCCTCTAGGTACTGCTAAAGAACTAAAGTTAAATACAAAAATACCAATAGTTAAATAACTACTGGTATTTTATTTCATATTTTGATAAAGAATGGTTTTTTCAACTACTCTTTTAACATCATCATTATTAAATGGCTTACTAAGCATATCAACTATTTTATAAGTAAAAGCTCTATCAATTGTTTCTTTAGTTGAATCTCCTGATATAATTGATACTGGTATTTTTTCAAATAGATTATTCTCTTGCATATAGTCAAGTACTTTAAATCCATCTACTTTAGGCATATTTAAATCAAGTAGTATCGCTACAATATTGTTATTACTTTTATTTTTTTCAATTATATCAATAGCTTCAGCCCCATCTTCTGCTACACCAACGGCATAATCATCACTAAATATTCTCTTAACAAAGTTTCTAATAATATTGGAGTCATCTACTACTAAAATAGTTTTACTATCATAACCATCGGTATTAGAAACTATTTTTTCTGTACTTAATTTATCAACATCACTCATATAAGCTTTGACAATATTTTTAGTTTTTAAAACAACTTGCGCTAATTTATCAAAGTTTTCTATTATATAATAACTATCATTCATTTTACTTTTCATCTCTTGCTCTTGAGCAATTTGTTCTAACTCTTCAAAACCAAAATTTCTCGCATCACTTTTTAATGAATGAACATAAATAGCATAATTAGCCATATCTTTAGCATCCATAAATCCTTTTAATTTAGTTAACTTATCTTCAATACTAATTAAAAATTCACCTATCGTATCATTATAGGTTTCAATATCACCAAAGATTTCTAAACTCTTATCAACATTAACACCACTTTGTTTTAAAAAACTAATATTTCTCATTTCAAAACCCTACTTTCTATAACAAAATTATAGTATAAGTGTTTAAAAAAAGCAAGCAACATATGGCAATCGCTTAAAAATTATAAAGATTAACTGATACTTGGAATAATTTCAAATATCAGTTTTTCTATATTAGT
>CANQIL010000004.1 GCA_947624045.1 uncultured Bacilli bacterium | reverse complement strand
CTAGGTCTAAAATAAAATACCGCATTACTTACATTTTCTAATTTTTCTAAGTACATTGTCTTATCTACATATATATAGTTTTCTTTAACTAATCTTTCATAATTTATTATTCCATAAGGTATTCTTTTCATTTAGCATCATCTCCTATACCATATTATATACCACTTTAGTAGATAATGCAATTAAAACAAAAAAGCATCAAATGATGCTAATTCATTATACTTCTTCTAATATTTTTAAATCATTACCTACAAAGACTACTAAATATCTACATACATCCCCTAATCTTTCATCTTTACTGTAGTTAAGTAATTGTTCTTTAGCTTCTTTTCTTTTTTCTTCTAGAAGTTTATCAGTATAATCTTGCTTCTTTATATATTTTAGTTCTATTATAATATTTTTCTTCATCAATTCATTTTTACTTTGTAAGTAAATATCTATATAACCATAACTACTAGGATATTCTGTATAAATATCAAAATAATTATTCCTCATCAATAAGAAAAAATATATTACTTGTATGTATTTTTCATCAAATTTCATAAAGATTCTATTATCTGTACTTTTTAATAAGTCACTTACATATTCACTTAATTCTGTAATTTTACTTGATAATATTGTTTCATTGAAAATAGCTTCCATCCTTTTATTATCTATAGTTATTTTCATTTTATTTAATATTTTAATAAAGTAATCATTATAAGTTTCCTTTATTACTTCATTTGGTATTTTAAATATCATTTTATCTTTAACTGAATCGTATTCTTTTATTGTTAAATAGCCAAAATAATAAAGTAAACTTATCAAATCATTTTCATTCAAATCAATTAATAAGTTAAAATCTGTCACTAACTGCCCAACTATTTCATTTGATTTTAATAACTTATCTAAAATATCTTTATAAATTTCATTATTTTTTAATTTTAAGAAATGCTCAATTTTATGATAATTACTAACTACATTTTTATCCTCCATTTTATCAGGAACATCTTTAAATCTTTCATAATAATTTAATAAATACATTATTAATGTAGTATTAAATACTTTCTCAGATGCATTTTTATTAAATGAATAACCACCATAATTTCTAACCATTAAGTTATAGATATTATCTCTATCTTTTTCATCTACTATTTTTTCTAATAATTCCCTTACTTCTTTGTCAGTAAGTCCTGCCATAGAATTAAATTCTAAATCAAATGATAAATCTTTAGCTATATTAAAACTTGTCTTTATAGAATCAAATGTTATAGAACAAATACCTGTTGCGAAAAAACGCCCTATTATGCCTTTTTCAATATAGATTTTAACAGCCTCATAAAATTTTTTTAATATTCTTTCATCTTCTACTACACTCTTAAATCTATACGCACTTCCCTCTAAAATATAATTTAAAAAATTATCGTATTCATCAATTATTATATATATTTTATGATTTAATTTTAAAGCTTGAAATTGCCTAATGAAACTATCTAAAATTTTAGCAGTATCCTTACTTTCATCAACTATAATGTTAGTATCATACTGATTATTAAAACCCTTTATTCCTGATATCACTTTATCTTTAAAAGCAACGGCTAATTCTTTATTACTTTTATCAGCACTTTCTATTGCCGAAAAATCAAATTTCAAAACATAATAACTATTTTTCTCTTTTGTTGGATTCTCATAAACACAAGTATCTTTAAACAAACTATCAAACAAATCTTTACTATTAATATCATAGTAATAACTCATCATATTAGTAAATAAACTTTTTCCAAAAACTCTAGGTCTAAAATAAAATACCGCATTACTTACATTTTCTAATTTTTCTAAGTACATTGTCTTATCTACATATATATAGTTTTCTCTAATTAATCTTTCATAATTTATTATTCCATAAGGTATTCTTTTCATTTAAAATCATCCTCCTCTACCCTTACAAAATCAACATTATTTTCAAAATACTATCTATTTTAATAATTCTATATTTTCTAATTCTTCCCACTCTACATATTTTACAAGTTTCATATCATCCAAATAAATAAATTCTTCCGGAGCATTCTTCTTAAAATAGCTATTACAATAAACTAGGAAATTATAGCGAGGCACAATCCCTAAATAATCATCTCCATTAATAGCTTTCTTTATAATATCAATATTTCTAATTTCTATTGGCACATTATTCTTTTCTAAAGCTAAATATATTTTTACTAACTCAATCATTCTTAAAATTCTACGTCCATCTAAAGCTAAATAATATCCATTTTCATCATGTAAAACATATAAGTTAATTCTTGTTAAAGATGCACCCATTATTATTTCCCAAGGATGTCCCCCAACTTTATCTTTTTTAAACCATTCTTCAAATTCCCTAACACTATTAATATTAATTTTACCCAAATCCCCATATCCACCACCTGAATATCTTAAATATAAATCTTTATCATCTAAATTAGCTGTATCATAATTAAGACTTTCATAAGCTAATCTTGCACATTTAAAATATTTTGAAGCTGTCATATCTTTTATTCTTTTATTAGTTTTTTCTTTTGCTTTCTCATTAAAATAAGCTATTTCCTCTAAAGATAATTCACTCATAAATTTTTCTTTAACTAAAGGATTAACTAACCAATAATCACTTCTTTTAATAGTTCCATATCTATTTTGATAAGGTAAATTTTTACTAATATAAGTATTATAAGTACCTTTTTCTAATTTCTTAATACATTCATCAACTTTTTTTATCAAAAAATCTATTAACTTAACAAGTTCTACATCTTGAAAATCATCTTCACCTTTCATATCTACATTTAAAATACATTTATTATTTATACATAAAACATAATATTCTTCATTTCTAACACTTGTTAATCTATACCAATATTCATCTTCCGTATAAAGGCTATTAAAGTAATCTACAAATTCTTCATAACTTGTAAATTCTCCTTGCTCTTTTAATTTATTAAAATTACCAAAATCTTTTATACTACCTTTTTTAACACTAAAATATAATATTCTTTTTTCATCATCTATAGGTTTTATTTTACTTAATGTATCAAATAATTTTAATATTCTTTCTTTAACTTCATTACATTCATAACGAGTATTCAAATCATTTTTCCCATCATATATTCTTAATAATTTATCAAATTTGGGTGCATACATATTAATCTCCTTTCATACTTTTAATAAGTTTATATAATTGTATCATATAAGATACCCAGTGTAAAGAAAAATATCCTATAATTTTTATGTTTTAAAAATTATAGGATTATGTTTATTCCTGATTCACAATATCTATAAAATTCTTCTACATTTATATGATACTTAGGTTTTTCATATTTATATAATTCAAGATTATCTATTATATAATTATTATCTAATTCATATTTAATAAATTTATTTTTAACATCTAATAATAATTCTTTTTCTGTTTTATATTCATGTATACCTCTTAATTTTTCCCAAGAATGTTCAAACCAATAATATAAGTTATTTTTACTAAAAGTCAAAAAAGTATGTGTAGGACATTTATTATCATCATAATATACAATAAAATATGTTTTTACATCATAACCACTTTCTTTAAAATAATATCTTTCTAATTCTACTTGGTCCCAACATACACCAAGCCTACTTTCAATTAATTCTTTAGGACTTTGTAATACATAATTATTTATAAAATTATCATCATCTTCACTATGTTTATTTTTATCTTTATCTACCCAGCCATATTTAATATCATTCATTAAATTCATAATTTCAAATTCATTCATATTTTTAAGTAATCCTCCAAAGTGCATTGGTTATTTATAAATCTTCCTATACTTCTCAATAATCTTTTTCTTTCTTTATCTAAAGTAGATTTACCAGTAATACAATTATAAAGCTTTTTTTAATTTCTTCTGTTAACGGCATACCAGCTTAAGCCATTATTTTTTCTTGAATTTCTTCTTCACTTAAATTATTATTCATAAAACTTGCTACTCCAAAATATTAAAATTATTTATCATCTTCTAGAAAGAAGCTAACCAAATTCTCATAATTATCTTGACTATTTAGACAAGTATCTATTAAGTAACCTTTATTACCCTTTGTTTGATATTCTTTTATCCCTCTTATATAGAAATCTTTATTTCTATCATCAATAATAAATGGCATTATATTATTATATAGGCATTCTCTAAACATTATTATTCTTCCAACTCTTCCATTTCCATCTTGAAAAGGATGAATACGTTCAAATCTAACATGAAATTCAATAATATCTTCTAATGTTTTATTAGGTATTTTATCATACCATTCTAATAAATTCTTCATATCATTATCAACTTCACTTGGTAAAGATGTTACGATATTACCAACAAAATTCTTTTTCTTTTTATACTCTCCAACATTAAACCATTCTCTTTCACTATCAATAAGTGTCCCATCTTTCAAAAGAAAATGAAATTTTTTTATCATACTTTCAGAAAGCTTATCATCAATACTATCTAACATAAATTTAAATAAAGTAAAATGATTTTTCGTCTCATTAGCATCTTTTAATACTATAACTTTATCACCACTTGCTAGAATCGTTCCTGTATCATAAATACTTGCTGTTTCATCTAATGTTATGGTAGAGCCTTCCATATGATTACTATTATAAGCAAATTCTAATTGCGTTTTATGATATAGATTACCAGATAAATTCATATTCCTTTGTTCTATTAAAGCATTCTTAATTTTACTTATTTCCATAATATTACTTTCCTCCTGTATTTTTGTATCTTTTACTACACTTATTTTACCACAATATTGCAAGATAATCATTAATTTTAAGGAAATCATAAGTGATAATACTTCATCATTGAATTATATTCATTTTCAATTGCTTTTTCTAAATTAATACCTAAGTTAATAGAAAATTCAGATAAGATACCATCATATATTAAATTATCTTTAAAAGGAATAATTGAAGTAATAACTGCTTTTGGTAATGTATTATATGGAATAATTTCATCTATATTAGCATTAATTCCCTTTATCATATATATTCTATCTAATTCCATAAAAGCTGTATATTCTAATTCATACTTACAAATAATAAACATACTTCTTTTTCCTTTTTTAAATTCAGAAGCAAGTTTTAATTCTTCTTCAGTAAATTTAAAAGGATTATTCTTACAAAATTCCACTGTAATTTGTTCTTTATTTTCCCAATATTTATCAATTATATCGGTAATATCATAAGGATTAATACCCTCTTGTTTATAAATTTTTATATTATTGTTTATTTTATATTTTTTATTAGTAAATTCTAATAAAGCAAAGTATATTTTATAAAATAAGTCGGCATCTTTTTGTGATAAACAAGCATTTTCTTGTTTTACATATCTTTTTGTTTTATTAATTTGCATATTTACTTTTTCAGTTTCTATTTTTTTAATTTGATTTGGCGACATACCGTTTAATACTCCGGATGGCATCTCATCCATAGCGGCATCTAGAGTTTTAAAAAGCTCTGTTAAGTCCATATTTTTTAAGTAATAGGCATTTTGAATTGTTTCTTTTAAAGAATCTCTTTTTTTATTAAGCATAGCATATTCTTTAATCATTTCTAAAGCTTGATAATAATTAAATGGTAATTGTTTTATTTCATCTAATAATTTTTTAATCTTAGGATTATTTATATCAAAGTCATTATAAAATAATGTTTTAACCATTTTTTGACTTATTTGGATAGTTCCAGCTAATCCTTGTTTTTCCCTTTGTTTTCTAATTTCATCTTGTATATTTAAGTAATCTTGATAGATTGCTATAGGGATATCTTTTCCTAGTCCCTCTATATTTTCACCAGTAATAAACACATAGTAGTTAAATAATTTATTATCTAGCATATGCTCCCATATTTTTTGCGTATCTATTCCACTTATAGCACTAGCATATTCACAAACTGTAGTTAATAATGCTGTACCCTGTATTTTACAATATACTACAAGCAATTCATTTAATTCATCTATCTCTTTCTTTTCTGTCCAATTTACTTTTTTTAAGGCTTCTTTTACCTTATCAATTACCTCTTCAGGAATATTCTTTTCAAAATCAAGTAAAAATTTACTTCGTAAATTTCTTACTTCCCATTCATATTCATCTTCTACTAAAAAGCTTTTAGAACTTTCTGGTATTTCATTATTTAATACCTTTTTTAAATATTTTAGTTCCTTAGTTGTACAAATATCAATAATATTATCAGGATTATCATAAACATTATAAATTTCATCTAGCATTTTTACTTTAGTAATTTTATCGTAGTCCTTAAATTCTTCTACTATTCTACTATAATTTTCAAACACAATTCCTTTTCCAAAATGAATAATTAAATCATGCATTCTCATAACAACAACTCCTACCATCAATTAATTTTTGCCTTTATAATAGCAAAAAAAGTTGACTTTTGCAACTTTTTATAGTTCTTTATATTTTCAATTAACTTGTACAAATGTTATTAAAACTTTTAAATTTATTCCATACTTTATTCCATACTTTTTACTTTCTTTAAATATTTATCTAAATTAATTTCTCATAAACTTCTTTAAAAATTTTTAATCTATATTCTAAAACTTTATAATATAGTTCTTTTTGAACATCACTAAATACTGTTATACCATTATAAATATTTGGTATTTCATTAAATAAATTTTTAATTCTTTCTATATCAATTTTAGGATATATTCTGAGTATAGCTTTATTACAGTCCTCATTATTCATATTTTCTATATATTTAAGAGGATTAATAGATTTTTCATTTATTGTAAAAGTAGAAATACAACTATCATAAGCCATTTGTTTAAATTTAAAATCATTACTCAAGATATTTTCTAACTTCTCATCATCACTTTTACCATAGAATGAAGCACCATTATCATATACAGGAGCTAGTCTTAAATTACCTGTTTTTCTATCATATATAATTCCCCAATTAGCTTCATTTCTATCATTATTACTAATTAAAGTATCCACTATAAACATATCCCAAAATCTTTCTTTTAAATTAGGAACTTTTTTAAAATAGTCATTATTATTCATTACATAAATAACGTTTTCTAAATCATCATTTCTACTAAAATCAGAGGAATTTCTTTCTTCTAAATATTTTTCTATTTTTTCATCATAATTATTTTTAATAGCATTAAAGTCAATTATTTCTTCAGTTGTAGTTAAAAAATCTTTACAAGCAACAACTAGTTTATTATTTGAAATACAAAGTAAAGTCTTATGAACATCAATTTCTATAATTTCATAAATATGTGAACCTAAATATTCAGATAACGGAGAAGATGTGTAGGAATAACCTTTTTCGTCCATAATTTTAATTAATTTAGGATACTTTAATAGGTAATTTTCATTATCTATTAAAATTCCTTTCTTACTGCCACTATGACCACCATAACCTTTATTAGTAACTTCGTTACTATCTAAATTTTCAATTTTAATCATATAATCCTCCATATTTTTCTAATATTTTTTTATATACACTTTCACTAATTTCATTTCTAATAACATAACCTTTAGCACGCATTTCTAATTCATCAAATTTTAAATCATAATTAAACCAATCTTTTTGTTTGTGAAGTTCTTCAAGAGTATCAATTAATTGAACTATAGGTTTTGGAAGAATAGCTAAATCAATTTTTATATTTCTATCAATTATATCATGCCATAAATTATCTTCATTCATTTGTAATCACTCTTTTCTTTATGTATATTTTACCAATTTTCTGACAAAAAGTCTTTAGTTTTAATAAAATTTATTTATAAAATAAGCACTTTCCTATATATGTCATCAAAAGAAAAAAAAGCAAATTAATGCTTTACTTGTTCCATATTTTAGACCACACTTTATGCCACACTCATATATTATTTCATATTATTTAATATTTAATCTATTAATAATAACTTATTATTTTATGGCTTTAAAGAAGTTATCGGAACAATATAAATTCCTGTTTTTTCATCTTTCATAATAACTTCACAATATCCAACTATAATACACATAAATTTTGGTTTTTTTGAAACATTGTTATAAAACTTTGTTAAACTTTCAATACCTTTATCAATGCTTTGACTTGTAAGTTTTATTTCAATCGCAGCATAATCACCATTTCTAAACTCTAGTATTGCATCAACTTCATCACCTGATGAAGAATCTCTAAAATGAAATAAATGTCCATCAAGTTGTTCAACATATATTCGTAAATCTCTTTCTACTAGTGCTTCAAACATAAAACCAAAGGCATTAAAATCTTTCATTAATTTTTCAACAGATAAATCTAAACAAGCACATGATAAAGAGGGATCTACTAAATGTCTTTTAGGAGATGTACCTATTCTTTTTGAAGAACGATAATTTAAACTATAAGCTTCTTGTAATGGTATTAAATGTAATTCATCTAAATCTTTAAGATATTCTTTAACTGTAGCTCTACTTTCTAACAAATTATCACTATTTTCATTTGCTTTTATATCAGAAACTATAGTATTATAACCAATTATAGAAGATTCATTTCTAGCTAGTGAACGTAAAAGCATTCTCATTTTAGTTGAATTTCTATTCTTTCTTTTTCGTAAATCTCTTTCTATTACTGAATCAATATAAGCTTTTGGTATAATACCAATATCTTCATCTTTACTATTAATGTTTTCTGGCCATCCACCTCTTACAATTAACTTAGCTAAATAATTTAATTCAATTTTTTTGGTCTTTTGACATTTTACAGTATCATTCAACATATCTGTAATTGATACTTCCCCAGCAGAATCACCTGACTCATATAAACTCATAGGATACATTTTTATTGTAACAATTCTTCCAGTACCAGAATGTTCTATTTTATTTTCTTCTTCATCAGTTAAACTTGTAGAACCTGTTAAAATAAATTTTCCCTTTTTATTATCCATATCACATTCATTTCTAACAGCATCCCAAATACTTGGAACTATTTGCCATTCATCAATAAGTTGTGGTTTGTTATTATCAAATATATACTTAGGATTAGTTTCGGCTAAGAACTTTACATCTTTATCGGTAATATAACTAACACTATTAACATGATTTAAAGAAGTCCAAGTCTTTCCACACCATTTTGGTCCTTCAATTAATATAGAGCCAAATATCTTTAAATATTTTTCTATCTTTTCATCAATTAATCTAGTTTTATAATTCTTTTTAGTTAAAGCCATAAAATTTACTTTCTTTAACACAAGTATACACTAAAATTGCGCACTTTTCAGCAAAATAATTGCGCACTTTTCAGAAGAAAAATTGTACACTTTTCCAAAAAATATTTCTTAAGATAAAACTTTCCTTAGGAAAATGTGAAGATTCAGTCAAACATTTCTTAGGAAAACGTGTAAATTTCCAAATAATCCAACTACTATACAATTGTAAATTAGTATCAATTAAATATACTATTTTTACTTAATAATGAAAAAATATCTAAAAATTTATCTTTTTCTTCTTTCATATTCCAATTTTTAATGTCATTTATAAAGTAACTAGCATATTGTTCTTCTAAGAAATTCCCCAATTCTACTAATTCTTCTTTTGTTGAACTACTAATATCTTTTCGTGTTCTATAAAAATGCAATAATACATCTTTTAATTCTTCATCACTAAAAACAAATTCTTTTAATTTACTATAACCTCTACCTACTAAAAATTCAGATAATTGATATTCATTAACAATTTTTAATCCCAAACAATATGGTAAAAATAAAAATTTAATAATGAAATTTTCTCTTCTTACTCCATATGAAGTATCAAAATACTCGTGCAAAAAATCAAAATCATTTAATAATCTATTTATTTGTCGCATTGAAAATTTAAAATATTTACAAACAGAACATAAAGTAATGTACCATTGACTATCAATTGGAGAATCAACTATTTTATTTAAGTAAGTTTCTACATCAATATTATCAAGCTCTATTACTAAGTTATATATTTTATTTAAATATCCATAACCATCAAAATTATTTCCATAATAGTTTGAAACTGTATATGATAATTGCAAGTTGTTTGTTCCTAATAGAAATACTATTCTGTTATTAGAATAAAAGTGTTTAATTACCTCTATCATATTAACAGCAAAATTAGGACTGCATCTATCCAATTCATCAATTATAAAAATTAATCTTTTATTTTCAGGTATTATTTTATCTAATATTTCATTTAGAGCATCTTTTTTTTCTTCAAATGTATGTATTTCATAAACTATATCTTCATAACTAGTAACTTTTTCTAAATCAATAAAATCGTAAGTTATTCTTTTTAATAAGCCAACCAAATCAAATGCTTTAGTCATTTTACCAGTTGCTACTTCACTTTCTTTTATACCATAATCATTAATTAAATTATAAATTAGTGATAATAATGGAGAAGTATGTTGATCATTTTCCCAAGCATTATAATAATATACTTCATATATTTCTTTAAACTTGTCTATATTTTCTGAAATAAGCTTTTCATTTGTAAAGTCATTTTTATTTATGTATTCTAATTGTTTTAAGAAAAAAGTTTTACCACATCCCCATTCACCATTTATTGATATTATCTTATTATTTTCTATGGTATTTAATAACTCAATAAGTTTATTTAATTTATAATTTCTATTTAATGTATCTCGTTCAATACTTTCTTTTATACTTGTATTATTAATTTCTAAATCGTAATTTTTCATGTTTCACTTCCTATATTTTTATTAATTCTTTTTACTTATAAACTTTAATCATTTAAATAAAATTTTGATAAGAACGAATATTTTATTTTTTCTTTTTAGTAACTATATTTTAGGAACAGCTTTTTTAATTACTTCTGTTTTTACAGTTTTACTTTCAACTATTTTATTATTTTCATCTGTAATAACTTCTTTAGTTATTTTCTTTTTACCATTTTTTCCTTTTTGTAATACTTTTCCTGCTTTATAAAAAAGCTTATATTTATATTTTGTTTTATATTTTATTTTTTTATAGCTAACTTTTTCAGTCTTAAATAAGCAACTACCATCAGTTACATTAGCTTTCTCATTATAGTTTATAGCTTTATTATTTATACATCCATAAACTTTTGCTACACAAGAAGAATCATCTACATTAGCACTCGGATTATAATTATAGGCATTCACATCCATACAACCATATACTTTTTTTATACAACTTCCATCATCACTATTAGCATTAGGGTTATAATTGATAGAATTATAATCTGTACAACCATATATTATAGTTGGTGTAATTGAATAACTACTACTCCCACCTTCACAAGTACAAGATCGACTTGTCGTACCATCGTTGCAAACTTGTTTACCATTTCGACATGCTCACTAACACCACCATGCCATGAACAGCAACCACTTCTAGCGTTAACTAAGTCAATTGATAAAATAATCAACAAAAAAGAAAATAAAATAATTTTAAATACTTTACCCATATACACGCACCTCTATTGAACCACTCTATGAGAAAACTTGGATTACTTATATTGAACCCCCAAAAGGTAAAGCTGAAAATGTTATTGAATACGTTGGCAGATATTCCTTTAGAGTTGCCATCTCCAACGACAGAATTAAGAATGTTGAAAATGGATTAGTCACATTTGAATATAAAGACTACAAAGATAATTCTAAAGTAAAAGAAATGACAATTACAGCTATAGAATTTATTCGAAGATTTTTACTTCACGTATTACCAGAACATTTTACTAAAATAAAACATTATGGGCTTTTATCTAACAGAAGTAAAAAATCTACAATTCGTTTTTGCAGATTACTTATTTCTAGAATTTTAACTAATGAGTTTATTTCTTCAGTTTCAAGAAAGCTTTATGCTTTTGAATGCAAAAAGTGTGGCTCAACTAATTTTACTTATTCTTTTGTTTATAATGCTAAGCGACTCTGTACTTTATAAAATTTATCCGTAATTTCAGGATTCCATACTTTAGGGGTAAGGGGTTATTGTATTCAAAAACAATTCAATATACTAATTATTTAACTTACTTCTATTCCTGACTTTATAGTTTTAAATATATTAAAGAATTAAGAAGACAATACTTTCCCCTTATATCCAACCTTTTCGAAATTTGGTACAATGGCGTTATACCATTTTTTTATTCTCAAAAAATGCCATAACTTGCTAGACATTATACTATGAAATTTAAATTTTATCAATTTTATCACACACTTTATCACACACTTTATACCACACTTTATCACACACTTTATTGCATACTTTGTCCTGATTTTTTTAAATATTAAATTTAATTTAAAGCCATAAAAAGATAATCATGTTTATAACAAAGTATTAAAATCATTAAATTATGCTTTTGTTTTTACAATATGATTTTTTCTTTGAAAAAACTTATTTAAGATATAGCAAAATATAACTGTACAAATCAAAACTAAAATCGGAAAATAAAATACATTTTCTATTTTTAAAATCAAATTTTTTAAAAACAAAACTCAATATATCAGCTATTAAATAGTGAAAAATATATATATTCAGGGATAAGCTTTTACCAATATATTCAATTATTTTATTGATGGACTTATTTTGAATTTTTAATGCTAAAACAAAAATAGTTATTGAGTAAATAATAATTCCAACGCATGAAAATTTTATTGATGTATTTAAAATAGTCGGCATTATAGATAAAAATATTCCTAGTAAATAAGCAAAAATTAAAAATTTAAATCTTATTTCTTTAATTTTCTTTTTACTCATGTAATTTAATGAATAACCTAATAAAAACCAATTCATTGTTCTTGAAAGAAAATTAATTTTTAAACACCAATCAAAATTTTTTGTTTCACAAACTATAGTTAACACAATATGGAATGTAAACAACAATATTATATATATATATATATGCTGTACAATGTTTTTATGAAATTTAATTATAAAGTACCACACAATATAAGTTTCTATCATTGCAATTAAATACCAAAGTGGTATTGCATAATCTATTGTACAGAATATTATCATTTTAAAAAATGATTTAAACGTAAATGTAGTAATTATCCAATTTATTAAACTATCTCCTTTTAATATTACCATAGCAACTTTATGTAAAGTCCAAATTGAAAATGCAAAAATAAAAATTTTTATAATTTTAAACAATCTTTTTTTAATTATTTTCTCGTTACATTTATAAGCATAGTAACCAGAAATCATCAAAAAAATTGGAACAGCAAATTGACATAGCAAGCTTATTATTTCTCCAAATTTACCAGGAAATTTAACATGTATAAAGATTACTGACAAACAACCTATTCCTTTAAGAAAATTAAATACTTTATTTTCACTCATAATTAGCACCTTCTTATTGTAACATTATAAATATAATATATGTTTAATATATTATTAATCTGCAAATATTAAAAATTTCATTCTACATTATGCTTCTTTAATCACTATACTTTTATCTTTCTTACAAAGGCACACTTTAATAATATCTTTGTCATTTCCATACTTATTTCTGAAATGGCATGTAAAATCGCAAATATTTTTAATAAGGAAAAATACTCAGTTTTTGTTTTTTATTAATACTTTTTTTAATATTTTTTTGGATTTTAATATAGTTTTTTCTAATATTGAAATTTTTCCATATTTTTTAATAAGTTCTGAAAAATTAGTATCATCAAGTTCTTTTAAAAAAGATTCACTCTTTCTATTAATTTTTACTGATTTATTAAAGCAACCATTTCCTTCATATATTTCGTTAATATTTTTTTCTTCATAAAATATATTATCTTTTATTTTTTCGAAATATTTTAATCCTTTATTTGAATTAACCATTATCAATGAAGTTCCCTTATCATCATCTAATTCTTTATTTATTCCCCAAAAATCAGCTAATGTAATGTCAGCTTGTCTTGGTAATCCATTGAATTTACAATCTCCACAACAAGGCCTAATAAATAAATTATAATCTAGATACCCAATCATATAAGTATTATTAATTTCATTATAAATTTTATAAGAATTATCATCAAAATCAATTCGAGTATTTTTAGGAGAGTTTTTCCAACCATTTATTTTATATTTAAACCAAATATTTTTTACTTTTTTATTTTCTTGATATTCTATTTCATTTAACCATGACTTAAAAGCTTTAGGAGAGTTCATACCTCTGCATATAAATTCAATTGTTAATAAATTATCATATTCTTTTTTTAGAAAACTATTAAGTCCAGCTACTTGGCATGGTGCACCACAAAAAGCTACTAAATTATTATCATCTAATAATTTTTTTATACTAGAAAAAATATTATTGATATTGCTTTGAAGATATTTAGATTGCTTTAATTTTTCTAAATTATTATAATCAGACACTATTCTATGTTCAACTAAATTATCTTCATTATAGCTTGCCCCAACAACAAAACCTTTTTCTTTAATAAAATATTTTGTTATTTCTGTAAACAAACCACCTGATGTGCTAGTGTACCTAATATTTTCATTTTTTGACCATCCAGCATATACTAAACTATTTTCAAGCTTGGAAGTATTTATGATATTTATTATTGGACATGTTTTTTTACATAAACCACAGTTAATGCATTTTTCTTTATCTATTTTAGGATATTTAAAACCAGATTCATCTTCAATCATAGATATTGCATTTTTAGGACATATATTTGCACAAGCACTGCATCCAGTACATTCTTTCTTTTTAAGCCACAATTCCATAAAATCGTCATTCCTTCCATTTAATATTTTCCTTAATAATTTTAGCTGGGTTTCCTCCAACCAAACTATGAGCAGGAACATCTTTTGTAACAACCGAGCCAGCTGCTACAACGGCTCCTTCTCCAATAGTAACTCCACTCAACACTATAACTCTAGTTCCTATCCATACATTATCTTCTATAATAACGGGTTTTGTTTTTTTATCATTTTCTAGATAATGAGCATTTGAATCCATAACTATAAAATCATGTGAAATAGCACAGTTGTCACCAATTGTAATTGAACTATGACATCTAATTTTTGCATTACTATTTATAAACGAATTTCCTAAATATAACTTAGCATTTTTAAATAAAATTATATCAGCATCGTAATAAAAGCAGAAATTACCATTAACAATAATTTCAGATTGTTTATCCATTCTAAGTAATATACTTCTATTATTTTTTTCTTTAATGCTACTTCCCAATTTCAAAATACCATTCACATTAAACTTAGCTGTTTTGGAAATTCTTGTCTTTATTTGATTATTTATTTTTATTTTATTTATACTTTTAGTATATTTTAAAGAATATAAAAAAGTTTTAAAAAGAGAAATAAAAATATGCATATTAGCCTCCTACAATTTTCTAAAATCACAATTATCTGGATCATATCTTAATCTACTATTAATGTTAATTTTGTTAATTCGTTCTATTTCTTCATCAGTTAATTCAAAATCAAATATATTTGTATTGCTTTTGTATCTTTTAAGACTTGATGTATTAAAAATAGGTATATTTCCAATTTGAATATGCCATTTTAAAATAATTTGTGCTAAATCTTTTTGGTATTTTTTTGCTATTTCAACCAAACAAGTTTTCTTTAATCTTTCGTCCATTCTAGCTGTTGATGTATAGGCAAGAATTTTAATATTATTTTTCTCACAATACGCTTTTAGTTCATTTTGAGTAAACAATGGGTGATATTCTATTTCATTAACACTAGGCATTATGGTAGCATTTTTTTTAATTTCTTCTAGATGATGTATATTACAATTACAAACGCCAATAGATTTACATAAACCTTTTTTCTTTAATTTCTCCATTTCTTTCCATGTTTGAACATACCTATCTGTTACTGGCCAATGTAAAAGAAGCAAATCTACATAATTTGTTTGTAATTTTTGCAAGCTATCATACAATGCTTGTTCAATATTTCCGTTATATTGGTCTGTATTAGAAATTTTTGTAATAATAAAATATTTTTTTCTATTTTTTTTAATTTCATTACCAATTATATTTTCACTTATACCATAAGCCCTTGAAGTATCAATTGCACTTAAATCATCTTTAGACATTTCTTTAATTATTTTAATAATTGAAAAGTCTTTTTTTAATTCCTTAAATCTTAAAAATAATACCTTTTTCAAGATTTTTAATATACGTTTTGCTTTATTGTTTCTGTTATAATTAATAATATTACTTCCATAACACATTATTGGAATTTTGTTATTATCATTTAAAGCTATTGTTTTCATTTTTCACCTACCTAATATTTTAATTCTTTTAAACAATGATTTTAGTAGCTTTTTTTCATAATTATTCATATTAAATAAATAAGAAAAAATTATATATACTATAACTAATATCGGACCAAATATAATTATCTTTAGCAAGCCTTTTAATTTTAGAAAATACATTAATGTAATTATAATAAATATTGGAATTATATAAATAGAAGCCATTTTTCCGATATTTTTCCAAAACCTTATAACATCTAGTTTTATAATTTTATAATAGTAAATATTTATAATAATTGTATTACATAATATTAACACTATAGTTGTTCCAAAAGCTGCTCCTATTGCACCATATTTTTTAGCAAGAAAAATGCTTATTATAACGTTAAAAATGGCCATAATAGTAGTCATGATAGATTTAAATTTGTATTTGTTCATTGCTTGCATAATACTTAATCCTACATTTTGTATTAAAGAAAAAAAGGCAGGAATAACTAGACATAGAGCAACATAATATGAAATGGTATATTCTTTGCCAGCCCATATTATGATAAAATCTTTACCAAATAGAATAAAGCCAATTATAAATAAAAACATTATATAAAATTGAATTCTGCCTATTTTTATAAATTCATTAGTTAAATTTTCATCACTTACGTTGCTAGAAACTAATTTTGACATTTTAGGCAAAAACACTCCACTTATTGCAGTTGATAAATCAATAAATAACGTATTAAAAGTAGTTGCCAAAGAATAAATTGAAACTGCTGTAGTTCCACTTACAATTCCTAAAATAATTTGATCTACACTCCAATTAACTTTATCTACTATAGTCGTTAAAAATACCCATATCGAATATCCTAAAACTGTTTTAATAAGAATTTTGTCCATTCCATTAAATTTTATTTTTATATCTAACTTTTTTCGACAATAAATATAATTTGATGCAATAGTTATTATATTTATAAATGTTATTACCAAAGACATAGTTATAGATTTATAACCTAAAAATAAAAGTGGAATCATAAGCAAAGGCTTTAGTAATGCACCTATAATAGCTACTATTTTTTGAAATATAAATTTTTCATAAGCAATTATTATTGAGGAATATATACTAAATGGAAATGTTATAGCTAAATTAAATGTTAATATTAACATAATAAATTTTATTTTTTTCAATTCTATCAGTGTCATAGAATTTTTAAATATTACATCTATATTGAAAAATAATATCAAACCTAAAATTGCTGCAATTATTCCTATTATTGTAAAAATCACTCTAAACATACCATGCAATTTTTTTAACTCTTTCAATTTGTTTTGTGCTATATATTTTGAAGTATATACTATTATTGCATTGCCAAAACCCAAATCTAAAATAGTTAGGTAACCTATTATAGAAGAAGCTAGAGAATATAAACCATATTCACTTTGTCCTAACATTCTTATTAAATATGGTGTATATAATAATTGAATTAATGTGTTTACTATTATTACTATATATGATAGAATAGCACCATTTTTTCTTTGATTATTCTCATTCATATTTAATTAACTCCTTGATTATACGTCTACTATTTTAATGCATTTTCTAAAAACGAAATACATCTTTTCTTTTCTTTTTCTAAAATTTTATTAGTCTTATCATAGTTATGATTTAAGCTATTTTTTAAAATTTTTCCATTAAATTTTTTTTCTTCTAGTTCAAATTTTTTTAATAGAGTTTCTATTCTTGAATACATCACTTTATCATTGCTTTTACGTTCAAAAACTACAAATTGCTTATTAAAAATTATTGAAAAGACACAAGAGTGAAATGAATCAGTACATATTAATGTTGCATTTTGAATTAGAAATAAAAATTCTTGTGGGCCAATATTATAGTATTTATTTTCTTTATCTAAAACATTTATTACTATACAATTATTCTTTTCAGCAAAGTTATTAATTTCTTTATTTATTTCATCAGAAATATCTCCTAAAAAATAAACGAAAATATATTTTTCACTTTCAAAATTTTTAGGTTTTTTTACTATTGCTTGCCATTCTTCTTTAGATAGCAACATAGTTGGATCAACTACAACTTGAACGTTTTTATCGTCTATTAAATCATCAATAATTTCTTTACCTTTTTCTTCTCGTACAGAAATGTGTTTTATATTTTTAAGACCTTTTTTGAAAACATTTTTATACTCATCAGGAATATAGTCAATTCCAAAGCTTGCAGCATAAGCAATATTTTTGTCATATGGAGAAAAATCTAAAAAGTAGTCTTCATTAAAGCCTTTTAGTGAATAATTCCATACTTGGTCACTACCAACTACTATTTTTTTATAATCATTCGCAATATTTTTATTTTTAAAATATTTTATATTTAAAAATTCATTTGAAAAATTTATAAAGCTAATTTTTTTTCTTTTGTTAAAAACTTTAAAATAGATATTTTTTAAAATTCTTTTAATATTTTCACTTTCTGTAATAAACCATATAGTTTCTACTTTATAACCAAATTTTTCTATAACAGTTTTAAGTGCATAATTTTGTAATCTATTTCCAAAATTAAAATTACCATTTAAAGTTAAAATTCCTATTTTATTCACAAAAGTACCTCCTAAAAATTTCTAAATATATATGGATAAGTATCATGATAATTAGCAATTATTACCCAGAAAAACCAATAAAAGCAAAACATAGAAATTAAAAGTAAAGAATATAATGAAATACCTTTTTTCTTATTTACACCTATTAATTTAGGAATTTCTAAAAAAATTGGTGGATATAAAAAGTAATAGCTTGCTCTAAAAGCAAACGAAATATACGTACCAAATTGCAAAATGAATATTCCTGCTAAAGCTAAAAATTTAAAAAAATTATAATTTCCATTTTTTTCTTTTAAATATTTAGAATTAAAAGCTAATAATA
Source organism: uncultured Bacilli bacterium (assembly GCA_947624045.1). Taxonomy (GTDB): domain Bacteria; phylum Bacillota_I; class Bacilli_A; order RF39; family UBA660; genus CANRGD01. The sequence continues at coordinate 45,092 of CANQIL010000004.1, read as the reverse complement.
AATATATTATAATAAAAAAACATGTATCTGCAGTATTAGATGTAGACCTAGAACTAAGTAAATATCCAACACTATAGGATATAATTTTATGGTCACTAAAACCAAAGACTTTAAGTAATGGTAATATTTTTGGCAAAAAGAAAATCATAAATGTTATCATTAATATAAATATTGATTGAAATAAAAATTTTGAATTAGGTTGTAATTTTTTGCTACTTGTAATTTTATGCAAAACATAAATAACAAATAAAATTGTTCCGCTCCAATGAAATAAAATTGTAATAATTGAAATGATAAAAAACTTTTTTTCTTCATTTCTTATTAAATATGAAATTGCTAAAAAGGAAAAAGATAATGCAATTGATTGCCTACACATATTAAATGAAGCATTATATAATACAGTATAGAAAACTAGCATTCCAAATAGAATTTGATTTTCATTTTTTAAGTTAAGTTTAAGAGCTTTATAAGTTGGAATAATAGTTACTAATGTTATGAAAAAAAATACAAAAAAAACATTTTTAAAAGTTTTAGCCGAGATATATGTTAGAAAAAGATATAAATAATCTTTAATTTCTGGAGTGTTTTTTACCAATGAAAGAAAATTGCTAGAAATTAATGACCTATTAAATAACGGAACAATATAAACTTTTACATCAGTCCCAATATCATAACTCCTTAGCCCAGAGAGTATACAGGGTATAATAAAAGATAGAGCAAGTAAAATAAAGCTCAAAGTTTTGAATTTTTTACTAGAAATGAAAGAAAGCTTCATCAAAATTAAACTTACTGCAAACACTATAATATAAATCAAATTTATTCACCTTCTATTCAAAATATTTATATTTTTTTTGCTTTTCCTTTTTTATAAATTGTCTAAGAAAATTGGGAGATAATAAATAATAAAATGATAGTATCTTAGTTTTACAAGAAATATTTTTATTAAAAATAAATTCAAAAAAATTTATTTTTTTAACTTCCTTAATTTTATTTGTTTTTCTTAATAAATGATAATATTTGAAATAAATATATGAATAAAAATCATATATATCATTAATAAAATTTTTATCCTTTAAATCAATAAACGTTATTACATCAAAAACGCTTAAATCATAATCATTCTTAAAATTAGAAGCACTTGATTTTCTCATTCTATAATGATATAAAGTATCACTAAAAGAATATATATTTTTTATATTTGATAGATATTCAAAAACAAAAAGCATATCTTCACAAATTTTTATATTCTCATCAAATAAAATATTATTTTCTTTAATTATTTTTGAAATATATAATTTATTTACACTAAAACCTTGAATAGAGTTTGATAAAAAAATTTCTCTTTTAGCTTCTTCGGAAGTAAAAAGAACATTATTTGGAAAATCTGGCTTGATTTTTTTGTCCTTATATACAAAATCATAGCCACAAGCAACCATTTCTACATCATTGTTTTCAAAACTATTTACCATTTTTTCTACCATATTATTTTCTATATAATCATCGCTATCTATAAACATCAAATAAAATCCATTTGCCTTATTAATGCCAAAATTTCTCGCTTTACTAACTCCGCCATTCTTTAAATGGAAAACTTTAACATTTTCATTTTCTGCATAACTATCACAAATTTCAGATGTTCCATCTGTTGAACCATCATCAATTAACAATATTTCCATATTTCTATAAGTTTGATTTAATACTGAGTTTATGCATTCTTTTAAATATTTTTTGACATTAAATATCGGAATAATTATACTAACCTTTTTCACATTAACTACCTACTTTTGACTTCTTCAGTTTTACAAATTATTATTTTATTTTCTTGTTCTAATTTTTTTAGATAATTACATAATTTAGAAAATTTTGTATAATCCCACATATATAAATCATCATAAAATGGAGAACCTTTTTTTAAAATAGAGTGTAATTCAAAAATGATAGACTTATTATTTTTAATACTTTTATCAATAATATATTTAATTTCCTTAAATGAATTATATTTGTAAATACCAATAGAATATAAAGGAAAATTGTCATTTACATATGAATTTTTATATATCCAATAGGTTAAAAAGGGAATATGAAATATTCTATTAAGTTTTCTTAATATTTTTCTAATTAAATTTAAACTGTCAAACTTTGCACCAACACGTAAATAAGAAATATTATTTGCCTTAAAAATTGGTAAAAAGTTGTCAATATCTTTTATTATAAATTCACTATGTGGAGAAACAAGTCCAATACTTTTATCTTTAGAAAAATTCAATATCTCCCGAATCTTTTTTACACCATAAATTAAATTATCAATATCGTTATTATGTTGATATCCGTGACCAGCTATTTCAAATAAACTGTTCTTGGCTAAATCTTGCAACTCATCTAATGACATAGGCTCGTGTTCGGAAGGAACTTCAATATTTTCATCTTTTAAAATATATCCAATAGTAATATTAAAAGTAGCTGGAATGTTTAAAGACTCAAGAATTTCTTTTGCAATTACGTAATTATCATGCCTCCCATCATCAAATGATAGTGATACATTTATCATGTTGTCATCACCCCATTCTTATTTCTCTCGCATTTTTGCTTGTATCTGATTTTTGCAATTAAATCAACCATTTTGAACATTTTAAACTTAATTAAATAGATAACTATCTTTCTTTTAAAGGGCATATCATCAAATATTAAAAGATTTAGTGCTTTTTTAATATCTTCATCACTATTTAAATAATTTAAATATTTTTGTTTTTTTATTTTATATGATTCATTATTTGTTGGACTAAAGTAACCACTTATAGCTGCGGTATTAATAACATATAGCATTCTGTTATAATATTTATTTAAAAGTTCATTATTATTTGGACATTGACTGATTGTCTTTTTTATTTTCTTAAAGCTTTGTAATGTTAAGTTTATATTTTCTTCATTAAATACTTCTGTTATGGAAAGACTATTATAAACATAGTGATAGATATTTTTTTTGATAAAAACTACAGATTTTGCTTTACCATATAATCTAATTCCAAATTCTATTCCTTCAGCACCAAATTTTAACTGTTCATCATGAAATATATTATTTTCAAGCAAAAAACTTCGCCTCATCAATTTAGCATTAGCTGATGAAACATTACCATTAAAATCGAGCATTTCAATCTGCCAAAATTTAACTTCATCATCATTATAGACTTTTCCATCAATAAATTTTGAATAATCAGCTTCATAAATAGCATCACCATATTGTTTTACTAAGCAAGCATCAACTATATCATATTTTTTATCTTTAACACAATCATATAGCCATTCACATGATTTTAGTTCTAACCAATCATCGCCATCCAAAAACATAACATATTCGCCACTAGCATTTTTAACACCAGTATTCCTAGCCGCAGAAAGTCCCATATTTTTTTTATGTATTACTTTTATTCTATTATCTTTTTTAGCGTATTCATCACAAATTTTGCCACATTCATCTGGTGAGCCATCATCTACTAAAATTATTTCTATATTTTTCATTGATTGATTAATCAAATGTTCTATATTATTTCTTAATAATTTTATTGGAACTTTATAAATAGGTACAACTATACTAATATTAATTAGCTTCATAAAATCACTCATTCCTCTCAACTTATTCAATATATAAAAATAATTTACTTACTCATTTTGTAAATTTAATATATCTATAGTTTCTTCAATACGCTTTTTTACATCTTTATTTACTTTCCATCCTAATTTTTTAATTTTATTACTATTTAAGATTGTCATGGTAGAATTAGAAAAACCTTTTTTTTCTACATTATTAGGAGTATCAAAAATAATTTTAGTTTTGCAGTGAGATGCAATTACATTTGCAAAATCTTTTAATGATAAATCGAATTTACTATCTGAAACATTGTATGCTTCTTTATCTTTTCCTTTTAATAACGCAATTAAAATAGCTATAACAGCATCTCCAACATAATTGTAAGAATACATTTGGGTTCCATCACTTTTTAAAACTATATCTTTTTTCTGAAGACCATTTTTTAAGAACTGCGCCGTTGAAAGTGAAGATTCCATATTCATAGTTGGGCCAAAAACTCTTGACAATCTTATAATTGATGTATTTATTTTGTATTCTTCCGAAAACGCTTCACATAAAGATTCACTTAATCTTTTGCTTTCTGGATAACATGACCTCAAAACTGTACAATCTACTGAACCAAAATCATTTTCAGATATTTCCTTTTTATTAATAACATTTCCGTAAACTTCAAATGATGAAATAAAAACAAATTTTTTTACATTTTTCTGACATGCAAAATTTAACAAATTATATGTACCTAAAACATTTGTTGTTATTGTACTAACAGGTTCTGTTGCATATTGAATAGGGTGAGTATTACTTGCAGCATTTATTATGTAATCAACTTTTTTTACATAATTTATTTCATTAATTACATCATTTACTAAAATTTCAAAATTTTCATCAAGAAGATAATCTTTAAATAGTAATTCAGCTTTTTCTTTATTTCTTACAATTGCTACTATTTTACAATCTATACCATCATTTATATTTTTATACATTATTAAATCAATCAAAAATCTTCCTACTAATCCAGTTGCTCCAGTAATCATAATAACTTTATTATTTAATTCTTCCCACTTAATAGGAAAAGAAGAATATTCTTTCAAATTCTCAATATATTTATTATTATTTAATAAGTATTCCATATTACTTCATCCAATCTGATTTTTCCGTATTTAATAATGCTTTAAATATTTGAATATCACCAGGTCTTGTTAACTTTATATTAGTTTCATCTCCTAAAGAATAATATATATTTTTACCAAGTGTTATATATAAAGAACAACTAGCTACTGAATTTTTGATTCCTTTATTTTCTGCTTCTTTATGCGCATCTAATATTTCTCCTAGTATAAAGGCTTGAGGCGTTTGAGTTAAATATAAATGTTCTCTATCAACTATTTCATCGGAATAAATATCATTATCTTTTTTCAATACAACCGTTGTACAAGGAATAACTGCTGTAGCATTTCCTTTTTCTTCACAAACCTTTATTACATCTGAAATAATTTTATTGGATACCATAGGTCTAACAGCATCATGTATTAAAACAATATCTTCATCAGAATAAAACCGAGTAGCTTCTTTTAAACCATTTTTTATAGATTCTTGTCCCGTTGCTCCTCCTGTAACAATGGCTTTTAGTTTATCTATCTTATATTGTTTAACATAAGATCGTAAAATTTCATGCCAACCATCTATACAGACAACTATAATTCCGTCAATATCACAATGCTTTTGAAAAATGTCTAATGTATACATAATAACTGGCTTTTCACCAACATTTAAAAATTGTTTAGGAATATCTTGACCCATTCTTTGTCCAGACCCTCCTGCAATTATAATAGCAACTTTTTTCATACTTTTAATTCCTCACTTACTTTAATAAATCATAGCTCATTTTTAAGGCAATGCCTAAATTAATAATAAAGTACATTATCATAACAATATTGGTAATATTTAAAAATACCGAAACAATGAAAATTATAAATCCTAAACCATTTATCGAATCAATGTTAAAAACTATTTTTTTTAACAAATTGTAATTTTTTCTATCTTTTTCTTTTTTTATAGATTCTTTTCCTTCTAAGCCGGCTTTTTTATGCATAACTAATCGTGGAAATATTAACGAAAAACCAGCAATAGAGCCAAAAACTACATAATAATATTTTGGTATAAAACTCAAGCTTATTAATGAGTTTTCTCTAAAAGCAATTAACCCCATTCCAAAATAAAATACATACATAGCTAACCATCCAACGGTAGCATCCCATAGCCCTCCTTTAGGAGTGCAAGTATTTGTATATCTAGCAATATTCCCATCAATTCCATCTAATATATTCCAAATAAATATAAATATTAATCCAAATGAATAATATATTTTAGTATTACCTATAAAAAAAACTATAAAAGCTAAGGCAACCCAAAATAATGAAAGCTGAGTAACTTTAGTCGCACTAACTTTAAACTTTAAAAATACATAAGTTAATAAATCACTAATTGGTTTAAAAAAATAATAAGCTATGACATCTGTCTTAACTTCATTTTTTTTATCCTCTGGCAAAGCTTTTTTTCTCATATTTTTTATCAAATTCATAAAATATAACTCCTTTAATTTTCTATATAACTTAAGTACTTTTTTTCTAATTTTTTAGCTTCTATATTTATATTAAAATTACTAGTTGTTATTTTATCTACAGTATCTTGTCTATCAATTTTTTTTAAATTTTTGATTATATCATTTTTCCAATAATTAGCTTTATGATTTAAAGATATAAAAGAAGTTGAATCTAAAATTTTTACTTCTTTAGTTATAGTATTTGATAAGATACATGGTAAATTAGCAGCTTGTGCTTCTATTCCAACTACAGGTAAACCTTCATAAAGGCTAGGTAATAAAAATATATCCATTGCCTGGTACAATTCATTAACATTTTCTCTTTGACCTAAAAATAATACTGATTTTTTTAAGCCTAATTTATTAACTTTATTTTTAATTTCTGTCATTAGTGGTCCTTGACCAATAAGTAATAATTTAGAATTTTTATTTACTTTTTGAATTTCATAAAATATATCTATCAAAAATGTATGATTTTTTTGTTCTACAAATCTTCCTATATGTCCTAAGACAAGAGTATCATCTTTAATTTTTAATTCTTTTCTAATTTTTTTTCTTACTTTTTCGTTATATTTAAATCTATCTACGTCTATTGCATTATTCAAAACGTATACATTTCCATCATCAAATTCTTTATTCCCAAAAAGCCATCTACCTGCATATTCACTACAACAAAAGTAATGTGTTGCATAAATTTTGGAAAGCGGTTTTAACACTTGCTTTAATAAATTTTTTTTCCATTCTTTTTTATTAGTAGTTGAATGAGAATGTGCTATACGTATAGGGACATTAGCTTTTTTTGCAATCCTTAATGGAAATATTGATAAAGTATTTATATGTGAGTGAATTATTTTATAATTTTCTCTTTTTAGTATTTTTAATAATTCTTTATTATATTTAAATATTTTTTGATATGGTGGTATTAAAAATACTTTGCCACCTAATTTTTTTATTTCCTCATAAGGTATATTTGTTGAGTCTTCATCACAAATAAAATCAAATTGAATTTTATTTCTATCTATATATCTATAATAATTCATTACAATTGCTTCAACTCCACCACCAACCCATTTGCCCATTATTTGACAAATTTTAATAGGTTTTTCTTTCATTATACACACATCCAAACTTCTTACTCATCGGCTCCATGTCCTTTGATAACTGCACCAAATGTCTTGAAAATTATTTTAATATCCATTTTTAAACTACAATTTTTAGAATAAAAACTTTCTAATTCTAATCTTTTTTGGAACGTAGAGTTTTCTTTTCCAGACACTTGCCAATGACCCGTGATTCCTGGCTTAGTTTTCACGATGTCCCTAAAAAACCTCCCCATATCGTCTTTCTCTCTTGGCAAATAAGGTCTATTGCCCACGATTGTCATTTGCGATAGACATACGTTTAAAATCTGTGGTAATTCATCAAGTGAAGTTCTTCTAAGTATCTTTCCAACTTTTGTTATTCTTGGATCGTTTTTTATTTTTTTATTTTTCTTATATTCTTTTGCTATTTCTTTATCTTCTTTTAATAATTTAAATAAGACTTCATCAGCATTAGGTACCATTGTTCTAAATTTGTATAGTTTAAACTCTTTACCATTTTTGCCAATTCTATTCTGTGTAAAGAAAATAGAATTAAAATCTCCTGATAAGACATAAGAAATTTTTACTATTATAGAAAGTGGTATTAAAATAATAATTCCAACAAGAGAACAAACTATATCGAATACTCTTTTTATAAACAGGTATATTGCTCTTTTAATACTAATGAATACTGAAACATCATTTATAGCCATCTCGTTATCCATAATAAGTAACCCCCTTAAAGCTATTTCTTACATTATTAGCCCACCTACACGTGATACCTAATATTTTATTTTTTCGTGAATTTTTAGCCATATTTAAAACACCTCTCCTGATTCTTTTTAAACTTGTCAAATTATAGTTACTAAATCCACTATATTTTTACAAATCTTTTCAACCACAAATATCGCTTCTTTAAATTCGACGATATTATATCATAAAGGTTTACAAAAATCAATAAAAATTTACAGTTAAAAAATAAGTAAAATTTACCATTTCCCTACCTCTATAATTATAGCATACTAATGCCTAACTTTACAAACACTTTAACATAAATATTTTTCACTTTACAATTTTCTCTATATAATATGCCTATTTTTTATTTTTGCAATTAAATTAATTTTTTTCCTATTTTTACCAATTTTTATAATATAATATACACTTCAAAGGGAGGTTATATATTGAAAAATAAAGATTGGAAAGTAGGAGTTTACACAAGAATTTCTAGAGATGATGAAGTTAATAAAGAAAGCGAAAGTATCATTAATCAAAGAAATTATTTAACTCAATATATATTAAATGAAAAGAATATGGAAATTTATGATTACTATAATGATGATGGTTATACTGGTACTGATTTTAATAGACCGGCTTTTACGAGAATGTTTAATGATATTAAAGAAGGAAATATTAATACTATTATAGTAAAAGACTTATCACGTTTAGGAAGAAACTATATTTTTTTAGGAGAATACTTAGAACATATATTCCCTCTTTATGATTTAAGAGTTATCTCTGTTAATGATAACTTAGATAATTATAAAGACCCTGAATGTTTTAATAATATACTAGTTCCTTTTAAAAATCTTCTTAATGACGAATATGCCAGAGATATATCAATAAAAGTTAAATCATCATTAAATGCTAAAAGATATAATGGCGAATATGTAGGCAGTATAGCTCCATTTGGTTATTTAAAAGACCCTAATAATAAAAATAAATTAATTATTGATAAGAATACTGCCCCTACTGTTAAGTTAATTTTTGATTTAGCTTGTCAAGACTACAGTTATAGTAGAATTGCTTCTTATTTAAATGAGCTACATATTTTAAATCCAGCTAGTTATAAAGAAATTAATTTTAAGCAAAGAAATATTAGTAATTCATTAAATAAACTTAATACTTGGAGTGCATCCTCTATTAGTACCATTTTAAAAAATAGAGTTTATTGTGGTGACTTGGTTCAATCTAAAACAAAAACTATTTCTTATAAAGTACACAAAATAGTAAGAAAAGATGAAGACGATATGATAATAGTTAAAGATGTTCATGAAGCTATTATTGATAGAAAAGTTTTTGAAGATGTTCAGGAAAAAATTAAAAGTCGTACAAAAACTATCACTAATAGTAGTAATCTTTCTTTATTTAGTGGCTATTTACGTTGTTATGATTGTCAATATAAAATGAAAAAAGCCCAAGCTGGCTTTAGACAAGACCATAAAACAAAAGATTACTATTATTATTGTTCTACTTATAATAATAAATCCAAAAGTCTTTGTACATCTCACCGAGTAACCGGTGAGATGCTTGAAGAGAAAGTTTTACAAAAACTTAATGAAAGAATTACTTATTGTCTAAATAATGAAAATACTTTAGATAATTATTGGCTACTAGAATTTAAAAAATATAGTAACTTAAATTCTCTTTCTAAAGAAGCTTTAGACTCTTTAGTAAAAACTATTTATGTTCATGATAATCTTGATATAACTATTACTTATAAATATGAAAAATGATTGGTCTTTTGGAGTCTATTTACGCCTCTCTTCACTAGAAGACACTTCTAATAGTATTAATAATCAAAGACTTCTAATTAATAGATACTTAGAAAAAAATATTGATATAGAAGTTTATAATACTTATATAGATGAAGGGTTTACCGGTACTAATTTTGAAAGACCAGCTTTTAAAGCATTATTAGAAGATATTAAATTAAAAAGAATAAATGGAGTTATAGTTAAAGATTTATCTAGATTTGGAAGAAACTATATTAGTGTTGGCACTTATATTGAAGAATTTTTTCCTACTAATAATATAAGATTTATATCAGTAAATGATAATATTGATACATTAGAAGTAATTAAGAGCGATAATATAACTACTTCTTTTAAAAATATTATTAATGAGTTATATGCTAAAGATATTTCAGAAAAAGTAAAAGCTACTATTACTTATAAAAAATTAACAGGAAAGTTTGCATCAGGTAATACTCCCTATGGTTATAAATTAGATAAAAATAATAAGTATAAGTTAATTATAGATGAGAATAGTAAAAAAAATATTGAATTAATATTTTCTTTATATTTAAAAGGAAATGGTGTTAATAAAATAGTTAAATTTTTAAATAAGAAGCAAATACCCTCACCTAGTAAATATAAAAATATTAATTTAAAGAAAGAAAATATTTATTGGACTAATACTACTGTTTATAATATTTTAACTAATGATATTTATTGTGGCAATTTAGCTAATTTTAAAAATACTCATCAAGCTATTATTACTGAAGATGATTTTAATACTGTTAAATATATGCTTAAAGAAAAAAATATTCCTAAAGGAGAAATTGATAAGTATCTTTTTTCAGGTTTTATTAGATGTTCTTCTTGTAAAGCTTTTATGTTAATTAAGAAAAGTAATGATTCTAATCATGAAATTATTTGTTCTACGTTTGCTAGAATAAATGAAAGACTCTGTACTAGTCATTATATTACTTCTAAAATATTAGAAGATTTAGTATTTACTGATATAAATAAAAGAATAAAAAAGATATTTTTCTTAAAAAAGAAACTAGAAAATATAAAAAGATTTTTAAAAAAGAATAACTACTTAGATAATAACTTTTATAAAGAACTATTAAAAAAATATATTTATAATGCTAAGATTTTAAAAAAGATTTCTTATGAAAAATGGAAATTAAATGTAATTACTTATAATGATTTTTTAATAGTCAATAATATATTAAATAGATATATATTTTTAATAGAAACTTTAAAAAAGATTATGCTTACTACTTCTAATAATTTATATAAGTATATAGATAATATTAATTCCTTACAAAAATATATTAAGTATAATAATCAAGCTTTAAGTAGAGAAATGTTAAATTTTTTTATAGAAGTTATTTATATTGATGAGAATGCCAAGATAAGCATTGTATATAAAAATGAAGAAGAGTTTTTAGAATTATTAAAGTTTGTTGAAGGTTTCTTTAGTGATTAATTATAAAGTTGGTGCTTATCTTAGAATATCGCAAAGTAGTGATAATATTGATAATAATGAAAGTAATAGTATAGTTAATCAAAGAAAATTAATAAGAAAATATCTTAAAGATAAGAAAGATTTAAAAGATATTAAGTTTTATATAGATGATGGTTACACTGGAACTAATTTTGATAGACCTAGTTTTAAGAAGTTATACAAAGATATTTATAATAAAAGAATAAATGTTATTATAGTTAAAGATTTATCTCGTTTAGGTAGAAATTATTTACAATTAGGTAAATACTTAGAAGAATTTGCTAATCTAAAAATAAGGCTTATTTCTATTAGTGATAATATTGATACTAATGTTGATGATAAGAATAATAGATTTCTTATTCCTATTAAGAATATCTTAAATGATACTTATACTAAAGATATATCTATGAAAATAAAAACATCTTTAAATATAAAGAAAAAGCAAGGTGAATTTGTCGGAGCTTTTGCTTGCTACGGATATAAAAAAGATGAAAATGATAAACATAAATTAGTAATTGACGATGAAGCTAGTAATGTTGTTAAGAAAATATTTGAACTAGCTAGTGAAAATTATAGCTTTTCATATATTGCCAAGAAGTTAAATGAAGATAAAGTCTTATCCCCTTTTCAATATAAAAAGGAAGTATTACATTCTAAAATATCATCAAGGTGGCAAGATGTTAACACTTTATGGAATCAAGCAACAGTATCTAGAATTTTACAAAATGAAATGTATTGTGGAACATTGATACAAAAAAGCAATAACGAAATAATTAAGATTAAAAATGCTCACATTGCAATTATATCTGAAGAAGATTTTTTTAGTATTCAAAAAAAGTATTTTAAAAGAAAAGCTTATCCTGATAAGACCGGCAAAGTTTCTTTGTTTAGTGGCTTTTTAAAATGTACTGAATGTAAAAAAGCAATGGTTAAGTTTCCTTTAAAAGATAATTATATTTATTATTGTAGTACTTATAGAAAATCTAAAAGAAAACAATGCAAGCCTATTAGTATTAAAAATGATTATTTAGAAAGAAAAGTTTTAGAAGAAGTAAATTCAAGAATTTTAAAAGTTGAAAAGTTAAAAGTAAAATTACAAGAAGTTTTTAATAATATAGATAATTGGCAAGAAGTATTAAGTAAAGAAAAAACAAAGTCTTTAGAAAATGAATTAAATATAAAAATTAGTATAAAAAACGAACTTTTAAATGACTATGAAAATAAAGTTATTAGTAGATATGATTATTTATTCTTTTTAAATGAATTTAGTAAAGAAATAGATGATTTAAAAGAAAAGATAAGTGAAGTTGATGATAATTATTTTAATTGGATTGATTTATTTTTAAAGTACAAAGATTCTCAAGTTGTTACTAGAGAATTATTAAATGATTTAATAAGTGATATTTATGTTAAAGAAAAAGATACTTTAGATGTTGTGTTTAAATATGATGATAGTTTTTCTGAATTAATTAACTTTTTTTAAAAATATTTAGCGAAAAAGTGCTATAATAGTTTAAAAAGTTAACGGAGGAAATTATGTTTAAAAACAAGAAGATAATAATTTTTTTAATTTTAACTTTATTATGGTGTGGCGTAATATTTTTTATGTCAAGTATGAATAATTCTGAATCTAATGGTAAAAGTAAAATGATTATATATAAAGTTATAACTAATACTGTTCAAGTTACTAATAAATTAGGTTTAACTAATAAGCATCCTAGTGATGAAAAAATTAATGAAGTAATAATGCTTTTAAACAAGCCTTTAAGAAAGGCTTGTCATGCTACAGAGTATTTTATTCTAGTAGTACTACTTCTACTTGTATTAAAATATTGTGGTTTAAGTGGCAAGAAAATATTTTTAATTGCTATTGCATTATGTTTTCTATATGCTTGTAGTGATGAGTTTCATCAATCATTTATTTCTGGAAGAACTGCTCAATTTAGCGATTCTTTGATTGATGTTTCTGGTGCTTTAATTGGTTGTAGTATTTATGGAATTATTTATAAATTAAGAAAAAGTAAAAATATAATGATTAAATAAAAATAGTTTTTATTAATCACTGGCTGTATAGCCAGTGGCTTATCTAACAATAATTAAATTTGATTATTGGTCATTCTTTATTAAAAGTAAAAGATGAGTTATTAAGAAATAATTAAGATAAAAGATTTAATAATTCTTATAAATATTTCGTAGTATTTGTAAAGAAATAAATTAAAATTATTAGATGAAGTTAGATAAATTAGTATAAATAATGCATGGAATAGCACTTTTTAAGGTGTTGTTTTTTTATATTTTAGTGCTGGCTATACAGCCAGTATTTTTTTGCGTATTTAACCTCTAAATACCAGCATGGGCTAGTTGTGTAAGAAATAGCTTTAAGGGGGTTGTTTATTATGGATAATGAGATAGCTATAACTGGTGTTTCAGTATTTGTTAGTATAAAAAAAGAGATATATCTATTTATAAAAAGAAGTTTTGATATTGTTTGTGGGTTAGTTGGATTGGTATTCTTAATACCATTAACAATTATAATAAAACTTTGCTATATGTTTACTGGTGATTTTCACTCAATAATATATAAGCAAGAAAGAATTGGAAAAAATGGAAAGCCATTTAATTTATATAAATTTAGAACAATGGTACCTAATGCTGATGAAAAATTGAAAGAATTGTTAAAACAAGAGAAATATAAGAAAGAATGGGAATTAAATCAGAAATTATCTAACGATCCAAGAATTACTAAAATTGGTAATTTCTTAAGAAAGTCTTCTCTAGATGAACTTTTGCAGGTTGTGACCGTAATTTCTGGAAAAATGAGTATGATAGGCCCTAGACCGCTTGTTAGGGGAGAACTAGATGCCCATAATGGAAATCATGATTTGTACGAGAGTATACGCCCGGGAGTTTCTGGTTGGTGGGCCTCGCATGGAAGAAGTGCCACCACTTATGAAGAAAGATTAGAGTTGGAGTATTATTACATAAAACATATGAGTCTATCACTTGATATTATATGTATCATTGATACGATAAAAGCTGTTATTACAAAAGATGGCGCTAAATAAAGTGAAAAATATGATAATGATTAAAAAGCACCTTTTAAAGTGTCATTTTTTGTTTATGTGTTGTTAGAAAAGTTGTAGAACTTATTTAGATAGGAAGAAGTAACAACTTTATTATGTTTTATATTTTGAATATAAAAAAATTTTCTAAATAATTATTGCAATTTTAAAAGAATGGTGGAGCGAAGTATTATGTTGAATAATCAAGATAAAAAAATATTAAAACAACTAAATGAATTTATACTATCAAACGTTGATACCAAAGAGAGTTATTATTTTCAGGCTGGCTATAAAAATTTTGGTATTTTACTCGTTGGATTTTGTAAATGGTTACATGAACAAAATAAAAAGGAAAATAATAAGATTTTCTTTTTAGCAAGAGATGGATATATCATAAAGAAAATTTATAAAATACTTTATCCAAAAGAAGAAGTAAATTATTTCTATGTTTCAAGAAGAAGTTTAGCTTTGCCATCAATGAAAAAAGATGAAAACGTTTTAGAAATAGTTGATAATTTAGTACTACCACCATTGTTTACAATAGATATTTTGTTAAAAGCATTGTCCTTAACACTAAGCGAAACAAAAGATGAATTAAAATTAGCTAATATAAGTGAGGAAGATAAATTTAAAAGAAAAGAAATAAAAACAAGTGAAAAAATATTAAATTTATTAGAATTGCTTTTGCCTAAAATAAAAAAGAAAATTGAAGAACAAAATGATAATTTTTTAAATTATTTAAAGCAAGAAGATTTTTCTGGAAAAGTAAGTGTTGTAGATATTGGTTGGCATAACTCATTACAAAAACAATTGCTAAAAATAAATAATAACATAAGTATAAATGGTTATTATATTGGAGTTTATGAAGAAGCACATAAATTTTCACCACCTAGTAGTTCAAGTGGCTATATTTATAGTTATGGCGATAAAATGGAAAATCAATATAAAACTTTTTCATTTGTATCTTTATTTGAAACAATGTTCTTATCTCATGAAGGAACAACTTTGGGATATGAAAAGCAGTCAAAAAAAGTAATTCCAAAACTTGATGACTATGAATATAAAGATGAAAAAGATAGTTTAAATATTGTTGATGATTTTCAAAAAGGTGCAATTAAGTTTGCCGAAGATTATAAAAATAGCAAATTAAATGTAGAATTAAATTCTGACATATGTAGTTATAACATTTTAAAATTTGGTAGTAAACCTACCAAAAAAGATATTGAAATGTTTGGCAATCTTTCTTTTGAAAATTATAAAATTCATAATATTATTAATTTTAATAAAAATAGTATTTATTATTTTACTCACCCAAAAGTTATGATAAATGATTTTTTTACTTCTGGTTGGAGAGTAGCTTTTTTAAAAAAATTATTCAAAATACCATTTCCTTATTATTATTTTATAAAAATGTTATGTATTGTTTTTAAAAAGGAGCAGTAACATGAAGAAACTAATAAAAAAAGCGCTAGAAAAAATAATTTATACTTTTTATGCCAAAAAATATGATAATTTATGTGAACTGGTAGAAAATTATGATTATATTTCTTTCGATATATTTGATACATTAATTAAGAGAAATGTAAAGAATTCTACGGACATATTTGATGTTGTAGAGTATGAATATAATAAATTACATACTAATATTAGCAACTTTAAAGAAAATAGAATGAAAGCAGAGATACTTGCTCGTAAAAAATCTAGTTATGAAGACGTAACACTAGAAGAGATTTACGAAGAGTTAAAAGATTATACTAAAGAAGAAAAGAAACAATTAAAAAAATTGGAAATACAATCAGAGAAAGATTTATGTGTTTTAAATAAACCTATGTATGATTTTTACAAATATTGTTTATCTAATAACAAAAAAATATTTTTTACTTCTGATATGTATTTGGAAAAACAATTAGTGGAAGAAATATTAAATAAATTAGGATACAAACATTATGAAAAAATATATTTATCATCTAATGATAAATTAAGAAAAAGAACTGGTAATTTATTTAGAAAATTGCTAAAAGAAGAAAATATTGAAAAAGACAAAATAATACACATAGGTGATTCTATAACGGGAGATTTCTTAATACCCAGAAAAATTGGTATAAATACTATTTTAATAAAAAGAGAAATCAATAACAGTACGTTTTTTTCTAAAAGTAATAAATCCATAGAATATAATATGCTTTCTTCTTTTGTTAATAATAATGTTTATGATATGAGTCCTTATGAACATTTGGGCTATGAAATTCTAGGCCCTATGCTTTATGGTTTTACGTCTTGGATACATGAGCAAGTAAAAAAAGAAAAAATTGATAAACTTTATTTTCTTGCAAGAGATGCAAAAATAATAATGGAAGTTTACAAAAGAAGATATAAAGAAGAAATACCTATTCATTATCTAAAGGTATCAAGAATATCAATTCTTAATGCAACAGTAAGTGATATGAGTAGTTTTGATGATCTACTTTATAAGTATAAATCTATAATTAAAGATACTTCTAAAGTAAAGGATTTAATAAATATTTTAAATATTAAAACTAAAGTTTCTTATGAAAATAAATTAATTATGGATTTATCTAATGAAGAAAAAAAAGAAATATTTTCTTTTATAAAAGAAGATGTGTTAAAAGAAAATGAATATCAAAATAAATGTTTTAAAGAGTATTTAAAACAAGAAGATTTGAATGGTAAAGTTGGTTTAATAGATATAGGTTGGAATGGTACTATACAATATATTTTAAATAATATTGTAGATTCTAAAACTAAATTATATGGATATTACTTTGGAGTTATGCAAGATAAAAAATATAAAGAATATGATATTAATCGCAATGGATATTTATTTGGGTTAAGTACTCAAAATGATAATCAAAGTGTTGTGGCTCTAAATATTGGTTTATTTGAGATTATGTTTTTATCAACTGAAGGATCTACTCTTAAATATAAAGAAAATGGTAAAAATGTTGAAGTAATATGTGGAAAAGTAGAACATTCAAAAGATAATATAGAAATTATAAATCAAATACAAAGTAGTGCATTAGAATTTGTTAACAATTTAGAAAATTCTGATTTGAAGAAATATTCATATTATTTTGATAAAGAAATATTTTTTGAAGCGTTTAAAAATATGACTATTAATCCAACTGAAAAAAATATTAATCTTATTAAAGATATTGAATTTTTAAATTTTAGTAAGAATAACCTTATAAATAATAAAAGTTTAATATATTATTTATTTCATTTGAAAGAATTTTATAGTGATTTTATGAATAGTTATTGCAAAATATTTTTTATGAAAAATGTTTTTAAAATAAAGATACCTTATTACAAAATTTTAAAGAAGGCATATTGCAAGAAGAAGATGTGGTGAATAAAAATGAAAAAAAGAATTTTAATTTTTGGGATGACTCCTTATGTTGGTGGAGTAGAAAATTATTTGATTACAATTTTACAAAATATTGATAGAAAAAAATTTGATATAGATTTATTAGTGAAAGAAGATATAACTGGAATTAATGGGGAAAAAATAAAGGGTTATTATAACAAGATATACAAGATACCTAATTTTAAAAAACATCCATTTAAAATTTTTTCTGTATTAAAGAAAATAAGTAAAGATAATCAATATGATGTAATTCATTTTAATCTTTGTATCTCATCTGCTAGTGTCTATGCTTTTATAATAAAGTTATATTCCAAAAATACTAAAATTTTTATTCATAGCCATAATGGAAGTGATAAGAAGAAAATAAGACATTATTTCTTTAGGCCATTGTTAAATAAAATATCCGATAAAAAACTTGCATGTTCAGAAATCGCTGCTAAATGGATGTTTGGTGAGAAATATGTGAAAAATAATGAAGTTATATTATGTAACAACTTTATAGATACAGATAAATTTTTATTTAATGAAACTTATAGAAATAAAATTAGAAAAGACTTAAATATAGAAGATAAGTTTGTTATAGGACATATAGGAAGATTTACTAATCAAAAAAATCATAAAGGTTTAATAGATATTTTTAATAGTGTTACAAAAGAAAATGATAATGTGGTTTTAATTCTTTTAGGAACAGGAGAATTAGTCGATGAAGTAAAAGAATATGTTAATGACTTAAAACTTAATGATAAGGTATTATTTCTAGGTCTAAAATCTAATACTAATGAGTATTATCAAGCTATGGATTTGTTTATGTTACCATCTTTATTTGAAGGACTTCCAATAGTTGGAGTAGAAGCCCAAGCTAGTGGATTAAAATGTTTATTTGCTAATACTATTGATAAAGAAAGCAATATTAGTAGTAATGTAATATTTATTCCTTTGAATAATATAGATTTATGGAAAAAAGAAATTACTAAAATAATCAAAAGTAATTATAAAAGGGAAAACATGAAAAAAGTTATTGTAAATAACGGATATGATTTAAAAACAGAACTTGAAAAAATAGAAAATATGTATTTAGGAGGTGGATAGTAGTGATATATATATTTTGTTTTATTTGGACACTTATATTTACGTATTTAGCAGAAAAACAGCTTAAGGAAAAAAATAAAACAAAGGCACTTTTATGTTTGCCTTTTGCTATTTTGATACCATCATTAGTTGCAGGTCTTAGATCACTTGACGTAGGAAGAGATGTAGCAGCATATGTTACTCCTGCTATAAAAAATGCTTTATCAATGAATTTTGCAGATTATATGAAATCTCCTATAAACTTTGGTGACTATTTGGAAAATGGATATAGAATTTTAATTTACATTTTTGCACATATTTCATCTTCATCAAATTTTTCTATGTTTATGTTACAACTTTTAACAATGATTTTTGTTATGTTATTTGCTTATAAAAAAAGAGATAAGATGAGTATGACATTTGTAATGCTTATATATATGTTGGTTTGGTATTGTGTTTCATTTACATTTATGAGGCAATCTCTTGCGATTGCGATTATTCTATATTCAATCACCTTTTTTGAAGAAAAAAAATACATTAAAACATTAATATTGTTTTTACTTGCGATTAGTATGCACATGATTAGTTATGTTTCACTTGTAATATATGGGCTTATGTTTATATCACGAAGTAATATAGGTGTAAGAAAGAAAAAACTCATTTATTTTTGCTATTTTCTTGTGTTAGTTTTGGGTACATTGTTTTTTGAGCCGATTGTATATTTTTTAACAAATGTCGTGTCAATTTTACCAACTAAATATTATGATTATACCCAATTTTATTTCCCAGAACAATCATATTCACAATTATCAGAACTTGTAATGAAACTATTCTGTATTTTTTCATCTTTATTTTATATGAGATATGCAAATAAAGAAAACTCTAAAATAGATATTACGGTTGTTCTATTGTTATTACTTACTGACTTATCATCTTTTCTAATTAGTTATAAGATTGTTAATGCTAGTAGAATAGGACTTTATTTCTATTATATTGGTTTATTTTATTTAATACCAAATATAAAAATGATATTTAAAAATGATGGAAAGATGAGATTTGGTGTTTCTATATGTTTAATTATAATTATGTTTGGATCATGGGTTTGGAAATTTCCAATTAAGAATTGGTGTGAAGAATTTCCATATAGGTCAGATATAATAAATTCTTACTTTGGAGGGGGGTATTATTACGAATAAATTAGTTAGTGTTATAGTTCCAATATATAAAGTAGAAAAATATTTGGAAAAATGTATTAATTCTATAATTAGCCAAACGTACAAAAATATCGAAATAATTTTAGTGGATGATGGTTCTCCTGATAATTGCGGTAAAATTTGTGATAATTATGCAAAAAAAGATAAAAGAATTAAAACATTTCACAAAAAAAATGGTGGTTTATCTGATGCTAGAAACTATGGATTAAAAAAATCAATTGGAGAATATATATTATTTGTTGATTCAGATGATTGGATAGATCCTGAAATGGTAGAAATATTAGTAAATAGTTTAGAAAAAAATAATACAGATATTTCTATATGTGGTATAAAACTTATTAAAAACAATGATGTTGAGTACCTAAAGTGGTTTAAAGAAGATACTATATTACAAAAAGAAGAAGCTTTAAAAATGTTGCTAGAGAATAAAGTTATCACGAATCATGCATGGAACAAATTATACAGAAAAGAAATAATAGAAAAAACACCGTTTCCAAAGGGAAAATTATATGAAGATGCTAGAATAATGCATAATGTATTTCTTAATTGTAATTCAGTATCCATTACTAAAGAGTATTTATACAATTATTTAATACGTGATACATCTATATCTGGAGTCAATAAAATTGAAAATAATCTTGATTATATTGATGCTTTTATAAAAAGGTATGAAGATATGAAAGATATATCGCAAGAATATAAAGAAATATGTTATTATCAAATATGCAATATAATCGGAATAGTATTTACAAATTATGTTTTTACTGAAGAAGATAAAAATATTTATAAAGAAAAATTAGAAAGTTATATGACATATATAAAAAAAGGTAGTAAATCTATAAAAAAATATGCAGATAAAAAAGAAAAATTAAGAATTTTATTTGTTAAAATTTTTAAGTATAATGCAGCCAAAATAAAAGTGGCTTTAAAAGAAAATTATAAAAATATAAATCCAACTTTTAAAAATAAAATTAAATCTATAATTAAGTGCGAAAAAATACCATTAAACAGTAGTACAAAAAAAGTATATGTTTTTCTATCTGCTGACTATGGCAATTTTGGTGATATAGCCATTACTTATGCTCAAAAAGAATATTTAAGTAGTATATTACCAGGATATGAAATTATAGAAATACCAGCCTCTAAATTTTATAATTATATTTTATTTCTAAAAAGAAAAATAACAGAAGAAGATATAATTACTATTGTTGGTGGGGGAAATTTAGGGAATTTATATGAAGATTTAGAAGAAATGAGAAGAACAATAATAAAAAAATTTAAAAAAAACTTGATAGTTTCTTTTCCACAGACAATTATATTCAGCAATGATGATAAAGGCAAGAAATCTTTAAATAAAACAAAAAAAATATATTCTAAACATAAGAAACTAATATTATTAGCAAGAGAAGTAAAATCTTTTAATAGAATGAAAGAAGTATTTTTGAAAAATGAAGTTTATTTAGTTCCAGATATAGTGCTTTGGTTAAAGGATAAAGTCCCTATAAATAATTGTAAAAGTAATAAAATAGGGATATGTATAAGAGAAGATATTGAGCGATCTATATCTGCTGCTTCAGAAGAACTAATAAGAAAAAAATTAGATAATAATAAAATTGAAAACATACATACACATATAAATGATGAAAATATAATATTTGAAAAAAAATATGAACAATTATTTAATTTACTTAAAGAAATAAACAATCTAAAATTTCTTATAACTGATAGATTACATGGAATGATATTTGCATATATTACTGGAACACCATGCATAGTTTTTGATAATAACAATCATAAGATTAAAGAAACATATGAAAAATGGCTCAAAGATTGTAACTATATATTCTTTTTGAGTGAGAAAAATATATCAAATTTAGAATCATATATTGATAAAATACCTAAAAAGAAGAAGTATAATGAGTGTTTATCTAATTATTATACAATTATAGAAAAAAAGATAAAGGAAAATTTAGAAATGAAAGGAAGAAATTGACTATGGAAAAAATAAAACGTTTTTTTGAATGCTTAATACCAGTTACTGCTTGTAACTTAAAGTGTAGTTATTGTTATGTTATACAAAGAAATAATAGAAAATTAGAAATACCAAAATTGAAATATAGTCCAGAAATAATTGGTAAAGCTCTTAACAAAAAAAGGATGGGTGGAACTTGTTATTTTAGTATATGTGGTGCAGGTGAAACACTTATACCAAATTATACAATTGATATTATTAAAGAACTATTAAAACAAGGTCACTATGTCAACATAACTACAAATGGAACTTTAACTAAAAAATTTGATGAAATTATAAAGATTGATAAAAATTTACTAAAAAGATTAAATTTGTCATTTTCATTTCATTACTTGGAATTGAAAAGACTCAATATTTTGGATGACTTTTTTGATAATATAAATAAAATAAAACAAGCAGGTATTTCTTTTGTTTTACAATTAAATTTATGTGATGAGTATATGCCTTATGTTGATGAAATTAAAAAAATTTCAATGGATAGAGTTGGAGCATATCCACAAGTAGCATTAACTAGGAAAGAATATTTGAAAAATACTAATATTGAAAGAGCTGAAATTTTAACAGACAAAACAAAAGAAGAATATATTAAAGAAGGAAAAAAATATTCTTCACCACTTTTCGATTTTACAGTGAAAAATTTTAATGTAAAAAGAAAAGAATTTTGTTATGCTGGTGACTGGAGTGGCGTTTTGAACTTGGTTACAGGAGAATTAAGAAAATGCTATGCCTATCCTTTAACGCAAAATATTTTTGAAAATATTGAAAAGCCAATAAAATTTGAGGCATTGGGAAAAAATTGTAATGGAACTTTTTGCTTTAATTCAAGTCATTTTCTTTCTTTAGGTGTTATACCAGATTTAGATACTCCTACATATGGAAAATTAAGGAACAGAG
Source organism: uncultured Bacilli bacterium (assembly GCA_947624045.1). GTDB lineage: Bacteria > Bacillota_I > Bacilli_A > RF39 > UBA660 > CANRGD01. The sequence goes on along the minus strand of CANQIL010000004.1, from coordinate 22,153 downwards.
AAGAAGCTAATTGGTATTCTTCAGATGATATAAAAATGGCTTTTAATTCTAAACTATGTGAAACTAATCATGAATATAATATGTGGAAAAAGTTTAAAGTTAATGTTAAAAATCGGATTATAATATCATCTACAAATTTTGTTAAAAAAATTGGATTAGTTAAAATTATCAAAAAGTTAGGGTACAAAAAACATGAATAATAGTAGAACTAAAAATTCTTTTAAAAACATAATTAATAATAATATTTATCAGCTATTAAGTATAATTTTAAATTTTGTTGTAAGAACAATATTTATTAAAACATTAGGGGAAAAATTTCTAGGGTTAAATGGAATATTTACTAATATATTATCAATATTATCATTAGCAGAATTAGGAATAGGAACTTCAATGGTTTATAGTATGTATAAACCTATTGCAAAGAATGATAAAAATAAATTAAAAGAATTAGTAAGCTACTATAAAATTTTGTATAGAAAGATTGCCATTATAATATTTTTGTTTGGCTTATCTTTTATTCCATTGCTTAAATATGTAATAAATATTGATATTAATATGAGCAATATAATAATGTATTATTTATTATATTTATTAAATTCTGTATCTTCATATTTATTGTTATATAAAACTTCAATAGTAATTGCAGATCAAAAAGAATACATAATTAAAAAGTATGATACTATATTCTTAATATTGAAATCATTATTACAATGCTTTGTATTATTAAAGTATAACAATTATATTCTATATTTAATTATTCAATTAGCATCAACTATATTAGTAAATGTTTTTAAATCAAAAAAATCGGAAAAAGAATATGAATATATAAAAGAAAAAAGAATACTGCCTAAAGAAGACCGAAAAGAAATATGGCAAAATATAAAATCCCTATTATTTTATCAAATTGGAAACATTATGTTAAACAATACTGATAATATTTTAATTTCAATTATATTGGGGACAATATATGTTGGTTATTATTCTAATTATTATATGATTATTTCAGCTGTTGCCGTTCTTTGTTCTTTAATTTTTACATCTCTCCAATCAAGTATTGGAAATTATAACATAAAAAGTAATAGTAAGGATAAATTAACTTTGTACAAAACTCTAAATTTTTTAGCATTTTTTGTTTATGGTTTTTGTTCAGTAATGTTTTTAGCGCTTTTTCAAGATTTTATAAAATTTTGGATAGGAAGTAGATATCTTTTAGAAAACAATGTGTTAATTATTATAATTTTAAATTTTTATGTTTGTGGGATACTATACCCTAATTGGTGTTTCAGATTTACTACAAATTTGTTTAATATGGCAAAGTATGCTATTATAATATGCTCAATAATAAATATATTATTATCTATCATACTAGGTATAAAGTTTGGTATGGTAGGCATTCTCTTTGCAACAATAATTTCACGATTGTTTACAACATTTTGGTATGAGCCATATATTTTGTATAAAAAAATATTTAAAGAAAAAATTAGAAAATATTTTAAAAGTCAATTATTCTATTTTATTATTTTAATTTTATCTTTTTTTATAACTAGCTATTTAAGTACTATAATAATAATTAATAATCCTATACTTCAAATGTTACTTAAAGCATTATGTAGTGGATTTATTTATATAGTAATATGCATTATTATATTTGGAAAAACTGAAGAATTTTCTTTTTTAACAAAAAAAATCAATTATTTAGTAAAAGAGGTAATTAAAAATGAAAGATAAATTTAATAGCAAAAATAACGCAAGTATATATATAAATTAATAAATTATTAATAAATAAAAAAAGAGAAGTTTGGCTAGACTTTTTGAAAATACTAGCCACATATTTAGTAATAATCTTACATACAGTTACTTACGGAATAGATGATAATAATAAAAATATTGGGTTACTCTTTTTTTTACATAGGAACTTTTGCAATTCCCCTTTTTTTCATGGCTAATGGATATTTGCAATTAAGAAAAAAAATTGACTATAAATATGTTTTAAAAAAAATACTTAAAATTTTATATGTGGTATTTATAAGGACTTTGTTTTATGATATAGCTAGACTAATTCTAAAAGGAAATATAGATAATAATACGATATACAACGTGATTATGAACTTATTACAAAAGGTAGATTTAGGACATTTTTGGTTTTTAGGATCATTAATAATAATGTATCTTGCTCTGCCAATTATCAGCAAAATCTTTAATAATGAATCAAAAAAATATTGTATATTTCTAACTATAACTTTAAGCATAGTTTGTATTATAATTGACTATTTTAATATAAGAAATAATTTTTTAGGAAAACCTGTTATTCAACAAAGTATAATTCAAACATTTAGAATATGGACATGGCTTACATACTTTTGTATAGGTGGAATTATTAGTAAATTTAATATATTAAATAATTTAAAAAACAGTCATCACATAACATTAATGCTTTTATGTTCAATTATTTTTGTGCTATATTAATACTTTTTTTCTTTAAAATTTTATGGTAACTTATACGTAAGTAATTTTTATGATAGTTGTTTATGTATTTTCTGTACAATTTTAATATTTACTTATTTTAAGAAAATAAACTTTAAACAAAATAGATTTATTAAAGTATTAGGACAAATTATTATGGGAATATATGTGATTCATCCATTTGTTATTAGTGCCATTAAGCATTTTATTCTAGTAACAAGTAATTTCTTTAATATATTTTTAACTTTCATAGTGTTTATTATATGTGCAACTATTTCATATATCATATATAATATACCTAAACTTAATTCTACTATAAAATTATGAATTGTATCAGAAGATAATATAAAATTTATCATATTTATTATATACAATCTATATTTTAATGCTGGCTATACAACCAGTATTTTTTTTGTGCATTTAAACTTTAAACACCAGCATGGGCTTCGCACGGTAGAAATTATACACTAGGGGGTGAATTTAATGGATAATATGTCTATTAATAATTCTTTAGAGATTACTACTACTCCCCTACTTTCCTTAAAAAGAACAACTTATTTCTTTATTAAAAGATTATTTGATATTATTTGTTCATTTTTAGGAATTATCTTTTTAATACCTTTATCTATCATAATAAAAATATCTTATGTTTTATCTGGTGATTTTCATTCTATTTTCTTTACACAAAATAGAATTGGCAAAAATGGCAAAGAATTTAAACTATTTAAGTTTAGAACAATGGTACCTAATGCTGATGAAGTCTTATTCGAACTATTAAAAGAAGATAAAAAAATAGCAAAAGAATATAAGAAAAATAAAAAATTAAAAAATGATCCAAGAATAACAAAATTAGGAAAAATAATAAGAAGAACATCAATTGATGAACTTCCTCAACTAATTAATGTATTTATAGGAAACATGACAATGATAGGAAATAGACCATATTTACCAAGAGAAAAAGATGATATGGATAAATACTATACAACTATAGTTAAAACTAAGCCTGGTATTACTGGCTATTGGCAAGTTTCAGGAAAGAAAAATTCTACATTTCAAAAAAGATTAGAACTTGAAAGTTATTATTCTAAAAATTGTGGCTTAAAAATGGACATCAAAATATTTTTTAAAACGTTCGGTGCAGTAATTAAAGGTCATGGAGCAGATGAGTAATTATGAAAATAGCAATGATAGGTCAAAAACGAATACCATCTCGTGAAGGCGGTGTTGAAATAGTAGTAGAAGAATTAGCTACTAGAATGGTGAAATTAGGACATGAAGTCACTTGCTATAATCGTGGTGGAAAACATGTACTTGATAAAAATAAAAAAATAGAAAAAATAAAAGAATATAAAGGAATAAAACTAAAAAAATGTTTTACTATCGATAAAAATGGATTAGCCGCAATGACTTCTTCTTTTTTTGGAACATTAAAAATTCTTTTTTCAAATGCTGATATTGTTCACTATCATGCTGAAGGTCCATGTGCCATGATACCATTCATTAAATTCTTTTCAAGAAAAAAAATTATTGCAACAATTCATGGACTAGATTGGGAAACTCCAAAATGGGGAAATTTTGCAAAGAAATATATTAAATTTGGCGAAAAAATGGCTGTTAAATATGCCGATGAAATAATTGTCTTAAATACAAGACTACAAAAATATTTTTTTAATAATTATAAAAGAAAGACATTACTAATTCCAAATGGTGTAAATGAACCAAAAGTGTTAAAAATTAGTAAGATAAGTAAATTATTTAACCTAACAAAAAATAATTACATTTTATATTTAGGAAGAGTTGTCCCAGATAAAGGGATTGAATATCTTATAGATGCTTTTGTTAAACTAGATACTAATAAAAAATTAGTAATAGCTGGTGGCGACGATCAACCATTATATTATAACGAACTAAAAAAAAGAACCCACTCAAATAAAAATATAATTTTTACAGGATTTGTAGAGGGAGAAATTCTTGAGGAATTATATAGTAATTGCTATTTATTTTGTTTACCAAGCAATCACGAAGGTATGCCTCTATGCTTACTAGAAGCAATGAGTTATGGCAATTGTTGTTTAACGTCTAATATTAAAGAATGTATTGAAATAATTGAAAACAAAGGAATAACTTTTAAAAAAGCAGATACAAATGATTTAAAAAATAAACTAAATGAGTTATTAAATAATCCTGAAAAAGTTAATAAATTTAAAGAAATTTCAAAAGATTATATTTTGAACAAATATAATTGGGACAAGGTTACTGAAACTACGCTTAAGCTTTATAATGAGGTGACTTCTAAATGATAGACATTATCTTATTTTTTATCTATGTAACAGTCTATGCAACTGTCGTTTCAATCTATGATTTTGGTCAGCCTATAGCAAACTTAAGATATTATGTTCTTTTTTTCCTATGTATCTTATCAGCAATAGTTTATTTAGTTTCGAAAAAAACAAATGATAAAAAAATTTTTGGCAAAGAAAATTTATATCTAATAATTGTGTCTTTAATATTTTTAATTTTTTCATATATAAAAGCTTCTAGTGTATCTATGAGTTTAAATTTAAGAACATTTGTGCAAATATCTTTGTTTTTATTACCAACATTATATTCTTTTTATGCAGTTAATTTTATTTCTAAAAAAAATATATATACTATTTTAAAAATCACTCTAATTATACTAATAGTTACATATTTTTTTGGTATGCGCGAAATAAAACATAATCTTTTCGAATTTTTTAAGCTTAGTAATTGGCTTTCTATTGATTATTTTCATTCTATAAGTTTTACAGAAAGTCATGATTGGGCTGAAACATTTTTACAATTATTTCTATTCTTTTTCTTTGCTTATCATAAAGACAAAAGTGATAAGTCACTGAAAAAATATTGTATTACTTCATTAATATTTACTCTTTTAGCTTTTAAAAGACTTGGCATGCTATTTGCAATATTTATTTGCTTTTTTGGGAAAAAAATTATTGATAAAAAGGATTTCAAAAAAAGTCACAAAATAATTTTAACAACTGTTTTTTGCATATCGACAATTTTGTATCTTTCTTTTATGAAAGGAGAAACATTTGATTATAATACAGTTTTTAATTTAACATCAGGACGAAATTGGAAACTAAAAATGTGGGAAATGAAAGGATATTTATCATATGGCTACGGAACAAGCATGTTAGTAACTGGTAAATATTTAGAAATGGACTTAGTAGAAATATATATGGAATTAAATATTTTTTGCTTAATAATTTTTATATATAGCTACTTCAATATATGTAAAAAAAATATTTATGCAAATGTAATTATGATTTATGTATTAGCAAATATGCTAACATCCTCTAGCCTACCTTGGCAAATTTCTTGGGTTATTATGATGATAAATGTTTCGTTTATTGTAAATTTTGATTCCATAAATGGTAATTCTATAAAGAAAGGACTCTTATATGAACAAAAAAGTTAGTATTATAGTTCCAATTTATAATGTAGAAAAATATCTTGATAAATGTATAAATTCATTAGTAAATCAAACATATAAAGATATTGAAATACTTTTGATAGATGATGGTTCTACTGATAAAAGTGGAAAAATTGCAGAAGAATGGGTAAAAAAAGATAATAGAATAAATATTTATCATAAAACAAATGGTGGCCTATCAGATGCAAGAAATTATGGAATAAAAAAAGCTAGTGGAACTTATATTTGTTTCATTGATTCAGATGATTGGGTAGAAACAAATTACATTGAAAGATTACTATTGAAAATTTATGAAAATGATTGTGATATTTCAATTTGCAATCCAATCTATGATTTTGAAAATGGTGTTAGTAAAATAAAGCAAAAGAAAAATAATAAAAGTAATTATATTATGAATTCAGAAGAAGCTATACTTCAATTAAATAATTTTAGATATTTTGATATGTCTGCCTGCTTTAAACTTTTTAAAAAAGAACTTTTTAATAATATAAAATTTCCAAAAGGAAAATACTGTGAAGATTTTTACATTATGTTTAAATTATTCGATAAAGCAAATAAAATAGTTTATTTTAATGAGTACTTATATCATTACATGCAAAGAAAAGGTAGTATATCACACAACAATAATAATTTAAGATATGATTTTATTTATGCCGCTTATGAACAAATGCTGTTTGTAGAAAGAAAATATCCAAAATTAAAAAATGTAGTTAGAAGTGCTTATGTCTCATCAATTTTAACAATCTATAATAAATCAATAGAAAATAAAGTATTGTTAAGATCAGATATAAAAGAAAAATTTATTACAGAGGTAAAAAACAATTATAAGTATGTAAGGGAAAATTCTCAAATACTACTAATTAAAAAATTTCAAATTTTTCTTTTTACAAAAAATATAACTATTTACAAAATTTTCTTTAGATTATATAAATTAATTTTTAAAGTATAAATTTAATAAAAAATAATATAGAAAGTTGGACGTGATATGAAAAAACTATTTATATGTAGAACACCAATGCAAATTATTATTGCTTTTTGTATAAAAAAACAATATTTAAATAAAGATGATAAAGTAGATCTAATTATTACTGATACATTTAATAATTATAAAGTCATAGCTAGTAGAATTAGAAAGCTAAAAATATTTGATAATGTTTATGACTTTAAAATATTTATGAAAAATAAAGCAAAAAAATTACAAATGGTTTTCAATATAAAAAAATATATAAAATTAGATAGTTTTTTATATTCTGAAATGTATTTTTGGAACTATGATTACTTTAGTGCATCACTAAGAGCTTGTTTATACAAAGAAAATAAAAATATAAAAACTTTTTTATTTGAAGAGGCATACACAATTTATTTTCCATATAAAGATATTATAAAAAACTATGCTTTTCTAGACATAATAAATTTCAAAAACAAGTATTTTCATAATAATTTGACAAGAAATAATATTAACGGCTTATTTATGTTAAATCCTACCCTATTACTATATAAGTCTAATTGCCCTATTTACAAAATTGAAAGTTTAGTCAATAGTAAAGATTTTAAAGATCTTATCGATTATACTTTTAATGCTAGTAGAGCTGTTAAAAATTATGATAAAAAGTACATTATATTTGAGGAAGCTATGTATGCAAATGATCCTGATATTGATGATGAGAAAATATTTGATGAAATTATAAATATTGTAGGTAAAGATAATGTAATTATAAAACTTCACCCACGAACTATTGAAGATAGGTTCACAAAAAAAGGTATAAAAACATTGGGTAATGATGGAATACCTTGGGAAGCATTAGCCTGTGTTGGAGATTTTAGCGATAAGGTATTTATTACTATTAGCAGTGGAAGTATACCAACTTACAAAACTCTTTTTGGTAACAAAATAAATGCTTTTATGTTATTTAAATTTATTAAGCCAAAATTAAAAGCCTTTAATCCTAAATACTATAAATTTTGGGATAAATTTAGCTCAGTAACAAAAGATGGAGGAATTCATTTGCCAGAGTCAGAAGATGAGTTTTATGAGGAACTAAAGAAAGAAGTGAAAAAAAATGAGAAAAAAAATTAAGATAGGTAAACCATATATAGAAAAAGTAGATTCTGATGTATTTGGTAACGCTATTAGGTTATGTGCTGAAGTTAATATGGAAAATCCTAACACACATAAAATGGAAACAAAAGTATGTTATTACGAGTTTGAGGAAAAATATGAAAAATATTTATGTCCAGAAAGAAGTGATACTTTTGTTACAGGATTATTATCTGATGCTATGGAAAATGATATGGATATAGAAACGGTTGCTCCTATTTCTGAGAGACTTTATTATAGCTTATCCACTTATTACATTCCTTTGGTTTCTGAAAATAATTCTAATTATCCTATGCATTATGTAAAGATTGAAGGACCTACAGATAGTACAGTTATAAAAAATGAAAAAGCAGTAGCAACAGGCTGTTCAGGTGGAGTCGATTCCTTCTATACAATTGCAAAACATAGTAAAGGAAGAACTACTAAAGAAACAGAATTAACTCATTTAGTATTTAGCTCAACTGGAATTGACACTGAAAAAGAAGAAAAACGTATTAAAAATGTTTTTGAGACAACTAAAGTAGAAGTTGACAAAATTGCTAAAGAATGCAATTTAGACGTCATATCATGCTATACAAACTTATATGAATTTTACCTATTTCCTTATAAGGCATTTAATACATTTAGTGCAGCAATTTATGCTTCAGTTCCATTTGCTTTGCAAAAGCTAATTAATATATATTATTTAAGCTCTACTCATTGTGTATCATTTTTTAATATTGATTTAAGTAAATCAGTAGGACATAGTTCAGCTATATTTGATTTATTTTCTCTATCATGTTTAGATAATGAAAATTTAAAATTTTATTCTACTGGTATGGAAGTTGAAAGACTTGATAAAGAAAAGTATATTGCTGATTTTTTACCTGCGCAAAAGCATTTATCAGTATGTGGTATTTGGTTATTATACGATGAACAAAATGATAAAAGTCTTAATTGTTCATTTTGTAATAAATGTTTACGTACGATGTGTCATTTTTATGCTTTTGATAAATTAAATAATTTTAAAAAAGTATTTGATGTAGAAAAATTTATGGCAAATAAATCAAAGTGTATAGGTAAATTTATGGGACAAGATATTAAATACTACGTTAAAGAATTTAAAAATGAAATGAAAAATAATCATCTAAAAATTCCATTTTGTTCTTATATATATGCATACTTATGGTATAAACCGATTAAATCTTTAAAAAAGATTTTTACTAATTCATTATTAGCAAGAAAAATATATTACAAGTTAAATTTAGATTATAAATTAGAAGGTTATCGCTCTGCTAACTATGATATTTACAAAGATAAAATAACAAGAAAGTAGGTGCCATCATGCTAAATAAATATAAAAATTTATCAGTTGTTGCTAGGGCATCTCTTTGGGCTTTCTTTGCTAGTTTAATACAAAAAGGAATATCAATTCTTGCTACACCAATTTTTACAAGAATTTTAACAACAACAGAGTTTGCTCAATATACTTTGTATCAGTCTTGGCATGATATCTTTATTATTTTTACTTCTTTAAATGTCTTTAATTATGCTGTTTTATCAGGTTTAAAAGAATATGAAAATGATAAAAATACTTTTTTATCATCTTCACAAATTTTAGTAACGGGACTATCTGTATTATGTTTTATTATTTATTTTATTATAAATATATTTTTCAAAAATATTACAGGTTTTCCAATATCTATAATGATTTTAATGTTCATAGACATATTGTTTTTTTCCTCATTTAATATATGGGCAGCTGGTCAAAGATATGAATTTAAATATAAAACAATGACTTTCTTATCAATTTTAATAGGCATTTTGGGTCCAGTAGCAGGTTTAATCGCAATACATTTTTCACCAAATAGAGGTTATGGTCGTATTTACGGTGTAGCAATAATAAATATATTAGTTGGCTTATTTGTATATATTTATATTTTAGCTAAAGCTAAAAAGAAATTTGACAAAAAATATATTAAATTTTTACTTATATATTGTTTACCGTTAATACCACATTTTTTGTCATCTAAAATTCTTGTTGGCTTTGATAGAATAATGATTGGAAAAATGTGTAGCGCTTCTGCTGCAGGAATTTATGGCTTGGCGTATAGTTTATCGACATTGACAATACTTGTTAATGATTCAATTTTAAAATCATTAACACCTTGGACTTATAAAGTAATAAAAGAAGGCAAAGGTTTTAAATCACTGAAAAAAAATACCAATCTTTTGATCATCTTAGTTGCCATAATAAACCTATTGTTAATTTTATTTGCCCCTGAGGCCTTGAAAATATTTGCTCCAGCTGAATACTACGAAGCAATTTATATCATTCCTGCTGTATCAGCAAGTGTATACTTTATGTTCTTATTTAATGTTTTTGCTAACATTGAGTATTACTACAATGAAACAAAATACGTAGGAATTGCTTCTATTGGAGCTGCAGTTACAAATATTGTTTTAAATTTAATTTTTATTAAATTATTTGGTTTTATAGCTGCTGGCTATACAACCTTAGTTAGTTATATACTATATGCTTTATGTCATTTTATATTTATGAAAAAAGTTTGCAAGAAACGAGCAAATGATTACAATTACTACGATAGTAAAATGATACTCATTATTTCAATGATATTTGTCATGATAAGTTTACTCATAATTCCATTATACAAATATACGATTATAAGATATGCATTAATTTCTGCTATGTTGTGTTTTATCTTTATTAAGCGAAAAGAAATAACTAAAGTGATAGTAAAAAATAAAAATATTGATACAACTATTGAACAAAATACTTTAGGTAATGAAATATAAAAAATTAATTAAAAATAAAAATTATTGAGGAGTTGATAGAAATGAAAATAATTGGAGTAATACCAGCAAGATATGCATCAACTAGATTTCCTGGCAAACCACTTGCCGATATTTGTGGTAAACCAATGATTTGGTGGGTTTACCAAAAGGTAAAAGAAATAAAAGAATTAGATGAATTATATGTTGCTACTGATGATGAAAGAATAAAAAAAGTTTGTGATGAATATGATATGAAAGTTGTTATGACAAGAAATGACCATCCAAATCATATTGCTAGAATACATGAAGTATCTGAAAATATAAAAGCTGATTATTATATTTGTGTTTGTGGTGATGAACCATTAATAAATATTGATAGTGTTAAAAAAATAATACCATCGGAAACTTATAACGATGAACCGTTATTTATAGGAGAAAGAAGAAAACTTAAGGACCCTGCTGAGACAATTGATAGTGCCAACATAAAAGTTGTTACTGGAGAAAATGATTTAGGAATATATTGTTCAAGAACTCCTATTCCATATCCAAAAGGAACATTAATGTTTGATTACTATAAAACAGTTGGAATTGAATGTTTTAATAAATTGGGACTTGATTTTTTTGTTAATACACCTATGGGTAAGACAGAAAAAGTAGAAGATGTTGATTATATACGTTTTTTAGAACATGGTGTAAAAATTTATTTTAAAGAAGTTGAATCTTATTCTTTATCTGTAGATACACCAAAAGATTTAGAGAAAGTAATTTCAATAATTCAAAATGAAAATAAAAAATAGAACAGAAAGTAGGAATTAATTTGAAAAATGTACAGTTATTGGATTGTACCTTGAGAGATGGTGCATATCTAGTTGATAAAAAATTTGGTAATAATGTTATTTTAGGAATTATTAATGGACTTGTTAAAGCAAAAATAGATTGCATAGAAATTGGCTTTTTACAAGATAGTGAATATGGCGAAGGAAAAACTGTATATCGTAACAATGCAGATGCAAAGAGGTTTATTCCTAAAAATAAAAATGGTTGTATATTTACTGTTTTAACAGATTTTGGGAAATTTTCTATGGAAAATCTAGAACAATGTGATTCAGAATCTATTGATGCCATTAGAGAATGCTTTAAGAAAGATGAACGCTACTCTGCTATTGAAGATTGTAAAAAGATAAAAGAAAAAGGTTATAAATTATTTGTTCAACCTGTTGATATTTTGGGATATTCTGATGAAGAATTAATTCAGTTAATTAAACTTGTTAATGAAATTGAACCATATAGTTTTTCTATAGTTGATACTTTCGGTTCAATGTATCAAGAAGATTTACATAGAGTTTTTGAGATAATAAATCATAACTTAAATCCAAAATGTAAAATTGGTTTTCATTCTCATAACAATATGCAACTATCTAATGCACTATCGCAAGAATTTGTGCGAATGAGTATGGGTATTAGAGAAGTTGTTATAGATGGAACCATTTCAGGAATGGGAAGAGGTGCAGGAAATACCCCTATAGAATTAATGGCACAATATTTAAATACTAGATGGCATTATGATTATGATATGGATACAATTTTAGATCTTATAGATAATTATATGGATAACATAAAATCTAAATGTAATTGGGGCTATACTACGCCCTACTTTATAGCCGGGTGTTATGGAACACATGTTTCTAACATTCAGTATTTGACGAAAAAAAATAGTATTACATCAAAAGATATACGAAACATTTTAGATAATATTGGTGACGCATCAAGAAAAAAATACAATCCTAATTTATTAGAAGATCAATATTTAAAATGCTTAAGCCAAAAAGTAGATAATAATTTTAATTTAATGGATTTAAAAGAACTTTTACAAAATCAAGACATTTTGATAATTGCACCAGGTCATTCATTAATCGATGAAATTGAAAAAGTTCAATCCTATATTAGCGAAGTAAAACCAACAATCATAAGTGTGGGCTTTATTCCAAAAAATATTAAAAGTGATTTTGTCTATGTAAATAATTTTAAAAGATATAACAATTTAATAAATCAAGTTAATTATGAAAAAATTAAAAAAATTATAGCATCTAATATTAAAAATATTAAAGAAGAAGAAAATGAATATATAATTAATTTTTCTGATATTTTAAAACCAAATGGTGAATTTGGTGATAACTCAACTATTATGTTGTTAAGATTATTAGATTTACTATATGTTAAATCTATAGCATTAGCAGGTTTTGATGGTTATGATTATACCCCAAATAATTTTGCTTCTGAAGATTTAGAATTAGCTAATGTATATGATAGTCCAGAAGAAATTAATGGAAAAATCACAAAAATGTTTATAGATTATCTAATTAACAGACAGAATAATATAAATATAAATTTTCTTACAAGATCTCATTTTGAGAATATAACTGATAACTTACAAAATGAAAAACTAGAAAAAACTTTAAGATAGGTGGTAAAAAAATGAAAATAGCAATTGGCTGCGACCCAAATGCAGCAGAGTTAAAAAATGAAATAGCTGAATATGTTAAAAGTTTAGGTCATGAAGTTGATGATTTAGGAAGTGAAGACCCTATCTATGCTCATGTAGCTATAGAAGTTGCTGAAGCTGTAGTTGATGGGCTTTATGATAGAGGCATATTAATGTGTGGAACTGGTATAGGAATGATGCTTGCTGCTAATAAAGTTTATGGAGCTTATGCAGCAAATGTATCTGACTTGTATTGTGCTGAAAGAGCTTGTTTAAGCAATAACTGTAATATTATTACTTTAGGTAGCAAAGTGGTTGATAAAGAGTTAGCAAAAAAACTGGTTTATACCTATTTAAGTAATCAATATGTATATAATGAACGTTCTGGTCCAAAAGTTGATGCTATAGTTGAATATGAAGCAGGACATTCACATAGGAGATAGCTTTATGAAAGAAGAAATGAAAAATATAAAATTGTTGGTTCTTGATGTTGATGGAACATTAACTGATGGCAAAATTTATATGGGTAACAATGGTGAGGTAATGAAAGTATTTAATTGTCATGATACTTTACCATTGCGAAAGCTTCCCACACTTGGTGTTATGACTGTAATTATAACTAGCAGAACATCTAAAATTGTTGAGAATAGAGCTAAAGAAATGCATATTTCATATGTTTATCAAAATGTAGTAAATAAAAAAGAAAAATTAGATGAAATAATAAAAGATAATCACCTAACTTATCAAAATGTTGCTTACATTGGTGATGATGAAAATGACTATGTAGCTATGTTGAATTGTAATTTTAAAGCTTGTCCTAATGATGCAATTGATAAAATTAAAAGTATATGTGATTATATTTCTCCAAAGAAATGTTATGAATCAGCTGTTGGAGAAATTATTGAAAAAATATTAAAATAAAGAAAATTTTTTCAAAAAAATAAGTATTATTGTAAAATGTTATGAATATCATAATTTAATACCTTTATTAAGGTATTTTTTTTAAATAAAAAAGTAGCAAAATTTCTTTCACCACTCTTTAATGCCTAAGAATCAATTTTTACTGTCTATTAATATTAAAAACTTTATTTTCAATAACATAGTCAAAGTTATTTTCAAGTAAATCTTTTACTTTCTCTTCACTTTTTACTATCTTTTTTACATCTTTATAAAGATTTTTTAATTTATAATCATCATCTAAATGATGAATATCACTTGCTAAGAAAGTTATAAAATCATTTTTTAAAAAATATTTAAGTGTCTTCTTAGCCATCTTTCCATATTTATCATAAAGACTTAAATAATTACCTTGAAACAATACACCCATATTAATAAATTTTTGTATATACTCAGGATGTTCTTGAAATATCTTATATCTTTCAGGATGAGCAATTATCGGAATATAACCTTTATTTATTAATCTAAAAAGATAATCTCTTGTACCATGCACCATGTTTTGCATAGGAAACTCTATTAATAAATATTTTCCTCCATTTAAAGGCATTATATCTTTTTTAGTAATAAGTTCTAATATATTTTCTGTAAAATATATCTCATTTCCTAAATAAAGTTTTAAATTTACTTTCTCTTCAACTATTTTCTTATAAAGTTTTTTAAATAATTCTATTTTTGTTTTATTATTACAATTATATTTAGTATTCTCCATATAATGAGGAGTAATCATTACTTCTGTAATTCCTTGTTGAGCGGCTTTTTTCAATATTTGAAAAGATTCTTCTATATCTTTAGAGCCATCATCAATTCCATACAGCAAATGACAATGTAAATCTTTCACTTTTTACTTTTCTGTTTCTTTTTAGTACTACCTTTAGATTTAGTAGTCTCTGTATTATCTTTAAAATAATCATTGTAATAATATCCATACTGCTCATTATGAGTAGTTTCTGCTTTATTAAGAATAACTCCGGCAATTTCCGCCTTAACTTGTTCAAATTGTTTTTTAGTCTTCTCTAAATTTTCAATTTTAGTCTTTTTAGCAGAAACAACTACTAAGTTAACATCACTAAATTGTGTTAAAACCATCGCATCACTTAATCCTAAGACTGGTGGACAGTCAAGAATTATAATATCATAAAGTCTTTTTAATCTATTTAATAATCTTCTATTATTATCACTCGATAATAACTCTACTGGGTTTGGTGGTGTAGGACCAGTTGGTATCATATCAACACCTTTTACATTAGTACGACTAACATAGTCCCCAATAACAATACCTTCTCCATAGTTTAATATCAAATTAGAATATCCTCCACTAGTTGGATTCATAACTTCAAATACTTCATGTTGTCTACCACGACGTAAGTCACAATCAATAATTAATACTCTCTTATCAGTTTGAGCATAAGCTACAGCTAAGTTAGCAGAAATAAAACTCTTACCATCACTAGCTTCAGGAGATGTATTTAATATAACCTTAATATCTTTATCTATTGATGAAAAAGCTAAATTTGTACGAATACTCTTAATCGCCTCACTAAAGATACTCTTAGGATTAACATTAATAACTAAGTCAACAGCACTATCTTCTTTAGGTACAGCACCAAGTACATTCTCTCCTAATTTATCTTCTATTTCACTGCTTGTCTTGATAGTTGTATCAAAGTAATACATTACAAAAGCAATACCAAAGCCAAGTATTAAACCAATCGCAATATAAATTAAATTATCTTTTATATAATTTACATTAAATGGTTCACTAGATTCTTGAGCTTTATCTATAACACTAACGTTATTAAGTTTATAAATCTTTTGAATCTCTTTAATAAATACTTCAGCTGTTTCATCAGCTATTAATTTAGCATCTTCACTATTATCATTCGCAACCGTAATTATAATAACCTCAGTATTAGTAACAGCTGTAACGGTGATATTTTTAGATAATTCAGCTACACTTTCATCTATACCTAAATTATTAATAACATTACTAAGTACTGTTCTACTTTTAATAATTTCACTATAAGTACCTACCAAATTTCTATTTAATGCTTGGTCTGATTGATTAACATTTTCACTAACTAAAACTATTTTAGTTGTACTTTGATACATTGGAACTCTTGTTAAAATAGTAAAAGAATTCCCAATAGTTATTACACAAAATAATATTAAAATAATTAAACCAATCTTTGATTTAAAATAATTAAGTAACTCTTTTAAATTAATCTCTTCCATAGCCACTCTTCCCTTCAACTACAAAAATTGTAACATACAATTTGGCAAAAAACAACAAATCTCGAGTCAAAGCTTTTGTTCTTTACACTTCATAATATTTTATTTCTCTAAAAATTTTTCATACCTATTTATTCTAAGTAAAATAGCTTCTTTTCCTAAAATTTTCATTATTGAAAATAGATCTGGCGATTTATCTCTTCCTGTAATCATTACTCTTAGAGCTTCACATATATCTCCTACATGACCTTTATAATTATCCGGATTCTGTTTATATTCTTTAGGAGTTGCGGCATAGCCATTTTTAACTGCAAACTCTTTTATATCATTAAACCACTCTTCATTAGTTACATCTAAATCTAAGACATCATTAACATAATTCTTTATTAATGATACAGAATATTTCTTACTACCCTCATATTTACTATAATTTTCTTTATTAAATAATTCATCTATAGCATAAGAAAATTCTTCTTTTACATCACTATATTTACTAATATCTTTACGAGGTCTAGTACTATCTTTTTCAATATTTAAAAATTTAATCATCTTTTCTTTATTTTCTACTAATAATTTACTATATTCTACATCAAATTTCTTAGCATATTCTAAAGTTTCTTCAAATACATCTTCTCCACTCTTACGAGAAAAATAAGTTTTACTAATATTATTTAATTTATCTAAATCAAATAATGTTCCCCCTATAGCCATTTTATCAAAAGTAAAAGTAAAATCATCTATACTTTTATCACTATTATTTAAGTACCACTCTTCAAAATTAGAATTAAGTATTGTTGCTAAGTATAGTTTAACGGCATCTATAGGAATACCTACTTCTTCATAATAAGAAACTTTAGCTTCAGCATCTTTTCTTTTTGATAGCTTTCTAATTCCACCTTCATCTTTTTTAGTAATTGGAGCAGTATGAGCATAATTAGGCATTTTAAAACCTAATATTTGAAATAATTGAATATGAAGTGGCAAACTTGCAACCCACTCATCTCCTCTAATAACATGTGTTGTATGCATTAAATGATCATCAACTACATGAGCTAAATGATAAGTAGGAGTACCATCTTTTTTTAATAAAACTGTATCTACATCATGTTCTGGAAATTTCATTTTACCTTTAATACAATCTATTATTTCAACTTCATTTTTACTATTTCCAGGAGATTTTAATCTAATTACATATTCTTCTTTTTTATTAAGTTTTTCTTTTATTTCTTCTAATGATAAATCTCTATCTACAGCATAACTTCCATATATACCTATTTTAATTTTACTTAATTCTTGTTCTTGTCTAATTTCATTTATTTCTTCTTCAGTCATAAAACAAGGATAAGCATAACCATTTACAATTAAGTCTTTTACGTAAGTTTGATATATTTCAGTTCTCTCACTTTGAATATATGGCCCATAATTACCACCTACTACACTACTTTCATCAGGCCTTATATTAAAAGCTTCTAAGTCATTAAAAATACCTTCTACTCCATTTTCAACACTTCTTTTTTGGTCAGTATCTTCTATTCTTAAATAGAATACTCCTCCTGACTGTTTAGCAAAAACACTATCACAAAAAGCTCCAAATAAACTACCCATATGAACAAATCCTGTTGGTGAAGGCCCAAATCTTGTAATCATTGCTCCTTCTTTTAAATTTCTATCCGGATACATTTTCTCATAATAATCTCTATCATGTTTAATATTAGGAAAAAGTAACTCTGCTAACTCTTTTCTTTCATTAAGCTCCACTTAACTCACCTCTTATATTTATAATAAACAGACAAAAAATAGAAATTAATTCCTACTTTTTTCTTTTTCTAATTAATGGTTGCCCTAGTTAGATTCGAACTAACGCATCGTGCGGTCAGAGCGCACTGCCTTACCACTTGGCCATAGGGCAATAAAACTGAACAATGATATTTTATCATAAAATGAAATCTAATAAAATACTTTTACCCTAATTTTATGCAATGTTTTGCACAATTTAACGTACAATTATGTTTTTTTAAGACGTTTTATCACTTAAAAAGACCTAAGTCTTCAAAAGTTTCTTAGGGTGCTTACTAATTTACTTTTTCAAAGTATTGATTTTCACAGTAGTTTATAGTATATTAATGTTGTGTCAAAAAAAGCACATTAACAAATAAATGTTAATCGCTTCCGAGTGGTGCGAGTAATAAATGATCTCGGTTGTAAATATCAGAAAACTTTATTAATAGAGTTTTCTTTTTTATTTATCTACCATACATCTTACCATTAGTTTCAAGTCCTAATAATCTTCCATATTCAAATATATAAGACAAACTAAATAAGAATAATATTTCTACTAAATCATACATTTCAAACTCAACATTTAAATCTCCACTTAATAACAATTCAAATATAACACCACCCATATTAGTCATTATGATTATTATAATCATTTTCCAAGCAATCTTCTTTATTAGACTAACATTTTCTAAAGTAAATGGTGTTTCACCTTTATTAATATTATCAAATAAAATTTCTAAATGCTTAAAAATAATAGATGTCAAAATAATTGTTATTAATAAAGTTATAAATCCCATTTCAATATAACTAATTATTTTTACTTTACTATTATTTTTAAATATATGAATAACTTTTGTATTTAAAAATTCTTTATCAGCATCAGCTAAAATAATTCCATTAAATTTTAAAACTATTTTATCACTTTTTTCTTTAATATTTATATTACTATTTTCAAAATTTAAAGTTAGATTATCATTCTTTATTACAACTCTATTTATTAAGTAAGGTGAAATAATTAAAATTAGAAAAATAAATGGGATTGCTATATAACAAAAAATTCTTCCTATTTTAGATATTAGAGAAATAATCTTACTTAAAGCTTTCATTTTCTTTTGTTCTTCTTTTTTTAAACTAACAACTTTAGTTTTAACTTCATCTCCAAAAAAATCAATATCAACAATATTATCATTTACTAAATCATTAATTCTACAATGAAATATTTTACATAATTCTAATAAATTATTCATTGTTGGATAAGCATCTCCTGTTTCCCATTTACTAACAGATTGTCTAGATACATTTACTTTTTCTGCTAACGATTCCTGTGATAGTTTTTTTAAAACTCTTACTTTCTTCAAATTATCTCCAAATTTCATTAGACTTCCTCCTCATTACAATTAATTTTATCTTTGCAAGTAGTTTTACACTATCAACTTTTAGTTGCATTTAACTAAAAAAAGCCTTGAATTTAAATAAAGGCTTCTTTATAGATAGAATAATTTTATTAATCTGTTTATGAATAAAAACATAATATATTTGGAATAAAATTTTATTATTTTTTACTCGACAAAATTCTAATATAGTAATAATATTTTATTAGAGATGTAACTAATAGTTAGGTGTCCACTTCCACGTACAAACAAAATATGTAGTACAAGGAGGTGATGTCTATTGCCAATCTATGTATTTATTAATGGTAAGATATTCCTTTATGGAGGTTTTATCACTTATGGCTATTATCTTAGTAATAATATTACTATTGATAGTAGCCATTAAAAAATAAATATAATAAGGGGGGTAAAAAACAAAGGCACCTAACTTCTACTTGAGAAGTTAAGGTGCCAACCCAATTATGTGGAGATACACCTAACAACCAAAAATTAAGTTATATCTCTTTTCTATTTTATGCAAAAAAGCAAAATAGAAACTTTCTTTTTTAGAAATATCTTATATTATACAAAGAATTCTAAAAAAGTCAAGAAAATTTAAAATCAAAGAATAGAAAATATTATCTATACTTTTCACTATTAGTATATCACAAAAAACATATTTGCAACATATTTTTTACTTTTTTGTTTCATATTTACATTTACAAGTGTTCATATGTATACAAATTGCTTTGTCTTCACTATACAAGATGAAGTTTGTTGGACAACTAGGAATTAAAAGGTTGTCCTAAAGTTTCCCTAAAAAGAACAAAAATGATTTATAAATAAATCATGACAAACCTCACGGTTTGCTTTTTCTCTTTCATTGGATAGTTCTACCCTCCAGAGACCAATTTCCGATAGTCGCTATCGTACTTAATTTTTTTTTGATTTTTTTATTAACTCATTTGTTTAATATATTTTCTTATTCCCTCCATTAATATATTTATACTAGCATTTATATCTCTATCTAATTCATTTTTACATTTATCGCATTCAAAACTTCTTATACTTAAATTCTTTAGTTCTTTCTTTCTATTTCCACATACACTACATATTTGACTACTTGGATAATATGTATTTATTTTTATTAACTTTTTATTATTCCAAAGACACTTATACTCAAGTTGCCTTAGTATTTCACCAAAAGAACTATTAGAAATATACTTTGCTAAATGATGTTTTCCATTCTCTATCATTTCTTTTACTTTTAAAGTTTCACATACGATAATGTCATTTTCTTTTACTAAAGTAGTAGTTATTAGATTAGTATAAAACTTTCTTGCATTTCTTAGTTTTTCATAATATCTTTGTAATTTTACTATTATTTTCTTTCTATTATTACTATTCTTTTTACTTCTAGCTAAAGCTTTATTATAGCCTTTTATTTTTCTTTCAAATTTTTTTATATTTTCTAAAGCTTTATATTTAATACCATCACTAGTAATTACTAAATCTTTTACTCCCAAATCTATACCAGTTATATATTTAGGTACAAATGGTTTTATATTTACATTTTCTTCTACACTCAAACTAACGTAATACTTATCAGCTACTTTACTTATAGTTGCATTAAATATTTTAAAAGGAAAGTCTGTTAAGTTTCTATAACCTCTCATTTTTACTTTGCCTATTTTAGGTAAAGTTATTTCTCTATTTATTAAATCTACTTTAATATTAGAGTAATTTTTATCTTTATAAGTATTTCTAATACAATTAGTTCTATAAGTATCATTAGAATTTTTCTTCTTAAATTTAGGATGACCACTACCTTTATAAAAATTTATATAAGCTCTATCTAAATCTTCTAAAGAAGTTCTTATGGCACAACTATCTACTTCTTTTAGCCATGGATATTCTATAGCTAAAAGTAATAAATCTTTCTTCATATCTTTTAATGATAAGTATATGTTATTTTTATAAAGTTCTTCTTTTTTATTCAAATAATAATTATAAACAAAGCGACTACTACCAATACATTTATTAATAAAAATCTTTTGTTCTTCATTTGGATAAATTCTAAACTTATATGCTTTATTAATTAACATTGTTCATTCCCCCTAACAATTTAATAATAATACAAACGTTTGTATTTGTCAATAGTACAAATTGTGAAATTTATGTTCAAATTTGATTTTTTCTACAATACCTATACCATTAAGTGGCAAAGTTGTTGAATATATTTGTCCAAAGTGTAAGGTTGAATTTGAAGCACCAATTGAAATGGTGAAAGAAATTGAACAAGAGGATATATTGAATGGGTTACCAGCTTCTACTCATCCATATACAATATGTCCAAAAATGTAAACATAATAAGTGTGTACATATAAAGTATAAATCTATATGGGGATTTCATCACAAATATAAAGGTTAAAAAATTCATTCTAAGTGCAAGAAAAGAATTAAAATGAAATACAAAAAATATATTTCATTTTAATTCGCGCCTTTCGGCCATTACCATAATTTGG